>CAXUEM010000335.1:0-3924 GCA_964249885.1 uncultured Hymenobacter sp.
AGATGCCCGATCGTGCGTCCGGAATCGTTGATGTCGTCGAGGAACAGCAGCCGCGGCCGACCGATGGCGACGCGCCGCCACGGCGCCGGCGCCTGGGTGCTGGATTTCGAGAACCAGCAGGTCTACCTCAACCGCCCCCTGCTGGCCCAGAAAAAGCTGGCCCTGGCCGAAGTAGAAGCCGAAGTCGGGGACATTGTGCGCGGCTTGCCCGGCGTGGTGGGCGCCCTGCCGGCGCTGGACTTGCAGCAGAGCCACTGGACCGAAGGCCCCGGCATGCTGCAGCAAAACGGCTACTACGCCCCCCGCTCCGGCGATGTGCTGGTTACCTTTGCCCCCGGCTGGCTCGAAGCCTACGCCTTTCCGGTGGTGAAGGGCACCACCCACGGCTCGGGCAGCGCCTACGATACCCACGTGCCGCTCTTGTTCTGGGGCTGGGGCGTGAAGCCGGGCGAGTCGCGCGCGCCGGCCCGCATCGTCGACATTGCGCCCACGCTGGCGCGGCTGCTGCGCATTCAGGAGCCCAGCGGCTGCACCGGTACCCCGCTTCTAGAGGTAATGAAGTAATGGGGTAATGAAGTGATGGGGTAAGCCAGAATTCTAGTTTTACGTCATCACCCCATTACTTTATCACCTCATTACCCCATCACTTCATCACCTCATTACTTTATCACCCTTAAGAAAGAAAGTGCGACGACCGAAGCCTCATTACCGACTGGAATGCTGGCGCCTGGCATTTGAGTTTGTGCCTTTAGCCTATCAAATCGCCCGAAGCTTTCCACCCGAAGAGCGGTTTGAGCTTGCGTCACAGTTGCGTCGCGCCGCGCCGGCTGTGCCTTTAAATATTGCGGAAGGTGCCGGCCGAAACACCAAGCCCGATTTTAGCTGTTTCCTGATTATTGCCCGGGGCTCACTCATCGAAGTTGACACCATTCTGCTGATAGCTGAGCGCCTTGGCTATACTGACAAGTTTCAAACTGATGACGCTTTAGCGTCCATCGACCATATCTCCGCTTTACTGAATGGCCTAATAAAAAGACTCAGCTCATAATTACCTCATCACTTCCTCACAACATCACCTCATTACCCATAATATGGCTCATTTTAATTCCTGGCACGACGTTACGCCCGGCGACGACTCTCCCAACGTGGTTAACGCCATCATCGAAATTCCCAAGGGCAGCAAGGGCAAGTATGAGCTCGACAAGGCCAGCGGCCTGCTCAAGCTCGACCGCGTGCTGTTCTCGGCCGTGCATTACCCGGCCGCCTACGGCTTCATCCCGCAGACTTACTGCGACGACCACGACCCGCTCGACATCCTCGTGCTCTGTTCCGTCGATGTGCCCCACATGTGCCTGATGGAAGCCAAGGTCATCGGCGTGATGCAGATGGTGGACCAGGACGAGGAAGACGACAAAATCATTGCCGTGGCCGCCCACGACGTGAGCGTAAACCACTACAACGACATCAGCGCCCTGCCCCCGCATTTGCTGCTGGAGTTCCGGCGCTTCTTCGAGGACTACAAAGCCCTGGAAAAGAAAACCGTGACCGTGGAGCGGTTTATGGGCCGCGAAGACGCCTACAACATCATCGAGGCCAGCATCCGGCTCTACAACGAAACCTTCGGCGAGCCGGCCCTAAAGCTGCTCAGCAAGTAGGTTTTCGGCAGGCCGCCCGCCTTTTGCGTAGGGACTGAACGACTGTTCAGTCCCTACGCTTTTTTTGTTGTATTCCTTTTTCTATGGCCATTTCCCGCCCTTCGTCGCCGGTGCTGCGCTGGCTGTACGAAAACAGCCTGCTGCTGGTCACCGGCCTGCTCATCGTCGGCACCATGATAGGGCAGGCCCTGACCGGCTGGTACGAGTACAACCTGGACCTGGAGGAAATGAAGCAGGCCCCGCTGAGCCTGGGCCAGTACCTGCGCTCGGGCCACTTTCTGGAAGCCACGTTCGAGAACTGGGAAAGCGAGTTTCTGCAGATGGGCATGTTCGTGCTGCTCAGCGCCTGGCTGCGGCAGCGGGGCTCCTCGGAGTCGAAAAAGCTCTACGAGGAAGAAGAAGTGGACGAGGAGCCCAACCCCTACAAGGACGATGCGCCCGGCCCCGTCAAGCGCGGCGGCTGGCAGTTGGCCCTCTACAAGCACTCGCTGAGCCTGACGTTTTTCCTCTTGTTTTTCGCCTCGGTGTGGCTGCACGCCAAGGGCGGCGCCGAGGTGATGAGCATCGAGAACGTGGCCAAGGGCGAGGCGCCCATCGGCCTGCTCGACTACATGGCCACCGCCCGGTTCTGGTTCGAGAGCATGCAGAACTGGCAGAGCGAGATGCTCAGCATCTTTGCCGTGGTGGGCCTGAGCATCTTTCTGCGCGAGCACCGCTCGCCCCAAAGCAAGCCCGTAGATGCGCCCCACAGCCAGACCGGTGAGGAATGAGGAAGTGGGAGTGAAGCATTGTACCACATGAAAAATTCCTCCCTCATCATTCCTCCTTCTTCATTAAGCGCATCACTAAACGTCTTGCTGTACAGCAACGCCTGGCTGGCGGCGGCGGCTGGTCTGCTCACGGCTGGCACCCTGCACCACTGGGCGCCGAGTACGGTGCTCACGCCGCCGGCTGCGCATTTGCCCTGGCTGGTTTTCGCGGCCACCTTGTTCGTGTACAGCCTGGATGCGGCCCTGCCCTACAAGCACGGGCAGCCGGCGGGTACCTCCGCCCGCAAACGCTGGCAGCAGCGGCACCGCGGGTTTTTGCTGGGCCTGGCCACGGCGGCCGCAGTGGGCGCCGGCTGGTTTTTTCTGGCCGATGGCTGGTGGCGGCACCCCGTGCTGCTGGGCCATCTGGCCCTGCTGGCCCTGCTCTACTCGGTGCCGCTGGGCCGGGGCGGGGCGCTGCGCGAAATCCCGTTTCTGAAGGGTGGGTTGGTGGCTTATGTCTGGGCGGCCGTCACAGCCGGGCTGCCGGCGCTGGCGTTGGGCCTGTCGCTGGCCGAGGCCTGGCCGCTGCTGCTGCAGCGCCTGCTGCTGGTGCTGGCCCTGGTGCTGGTGTTCGACATCCGGGACCTGGCCCGCGACCAGGCCGCCGGGCTGCGCACGTTTCCGGCCCTGCTGGGCGTGGCCGCTACGCGCTGGCTGGGCCTGGGGGCGCTGGCCTTGTCGGTGGGCCTGGGCCTGTACCGGGGCGAGGCCCTGCTGCCCCTGCTGGTGCCGGCCGTCGCCGCCGTCGCCGCCATCCTGGGCGCCGCTGAAACGCGCCACGACTACTACTACGCCTTCTTCACCGACGGCGTGCTGCTGCTGCGGGCGGCGGCGTACTGGTGGTAGGCGCGGCGCCGGCCCGCCGCGGCCCTAAGCCGGCTCGCGGGTCAGCACCTCATCAATCAGGCCGTAGGCCTTGGCCTCGTCGGCCCGCAGCCAGTAGTCCCGGTCCGAGTCGTCGTGGATTTGCTGGACCGTTTTGCCGGTCCGCTCGGCGTAGATGCCGTAGAGCTCCTGGCGCAGCTTGACCACCTCGCGGGCCGTGATTTCGATGTCGGCCGACGGGCCCTGCACCCCGCCGCTGGGCTGGTGAATCATGACGCGGGCGTGCGGCAGGGCCGAACGTTTGCCTAGGGCGCCCCCGCACAGCAGAAACGCCCCCATGCTGGCTGCCAGCCCGGTGCAGATGGTAGCTACATCAGGCCGCACGTACTGCATGGTATCGTACATGCCCAACCCGGCATACACGGAGCCGCCGGGCGAGTTGATGTAAAGCAGGATGTCTTTCTTGGCGTCGGCCGACTCCAGAAACAGCAGCTGGGCGTTGATGATGTTGGCGATGTTATCGTCGACGGCCTGCCCGAGAAAGATGATGCGGTCCATAATCAGGCGCGAAAACACATCGATTTCGGCGAAGCGCGTGGGGCGCTCCTCAATCACGGAGCGGGTCATGCCGG
>CAXUEM010000336.1:0-1756 GCA_964249885.1 uncultured Hymenobacter sp.
GCGTACACGTAGGGCCAGCCGTAGTCGGCGCCCTCTCTCAGCTCGTTCAGCTCCTCGCGCTGGTCTTCATCGCCGAGCCAGTCGATGCCGTGGTCGAAGCCGAACAGGGCCTTGGTTTTGGGGTGCCAGGCAAAGCCGATGGTGTTGCGCAGGCCCTTGGCCCACACGCGGCGGCCCGAGCCGTCGGTATTGACGACCAGCAGGGTGGCTTGCTCCTTATTGCGCTCGTCGCAGGCGTTGCAGGTGCTGCCCACCGAGAGGTAGAGCTGCCCATCGGGGCCGAAAGCCAGCGTGCGGTTGGGGTGCTGGCCGGCGTCGGGCAGGTCCTTGTACAGGGTTTTTAACTCGCCCAGCGTGCCATCTGGTTTAATATCAGCCACGTACAGCTCGCGGATGGCGCTGAGGTAGAGCTTGCCTTCGCGCAGGGCCAGGCCGTGCAGGTCGGGGCGGCGGGCCACTTCGCGGGCGGGCTCGGCCTTGCCGTCGCGGTTGCCGTCGCGCAGCAGCATCACCGTGCCCTGGTCGCGGTCCGAGACGTACACGTCGCCGTTCGGGGCCACGGCCAGCATGCGGGGCTTGCCCACGTTTTCGGCAAACTTGCTGACGGTGAAGCCCGCCGGCGCCTTGAGCTGGGCCACGCGGGCGTCGGTGGCATCAACCTTGCCGGGCTTGAAGACGTTGACCGCGAAGCCGTCCTTGACGGTCTTTTCGTAGTCGTTTTGGGCCGCGGCGGTGAAAGCTGAAACCAGCGCAGCCGAGACGAAAGCAATAAGGCGCATAATGCAGGAAGAAAACGGGTTTACTTGGTAAGTCGGTTTCTTAACCGCCAAGTCTTGCTGCGGGTTGCCCGCGCACCCGCTCCGGCGCCGGATTCAGCCTAAAAAAGCCCCGGCCATTTGCGGGGCCAGGGCTTTTTTTGGTTAATTAGGTAAGCCCAGTCCCTGAGGTGGCCGGGCCTAGTTTATGGCTTATTGGACCACCACGCGGCCGGTGTGCTGGCCGGCGGCCGTCTGCACCCGCAGGGCGTAGAGGCCAGCGGGCAGGCCGCGCAGGTCGAGCGGGGCGGGCGCGGCGCCGAGCGTGAGCCGCTGGCGGCGCACGGTCCGGCCCAGGTTATCGAGCAGCTCGGCGGTGGCGGGCTGGGCGCCGGCCGCGCCGGGCAGGCGAATCTGCAGCGTTTCGGCGGCCGGGTTGGGGTACAGCTCCAGGCCCGCGGTCCGGGCCGCGGGGCGGGTAGCGGTGCCGGTTTGGCCGGCAGTGCTGCGGTGCGTGCCGAGGTTGCTGTACGTGCCCACGCCCACGGCCTGCCAGGAGGCCGCGCCGTCGGGCCCGAGCCAGCGGGTACTGCCGCGGCCCACGCTGGGCTTGCGCACCAGGGTGTTGTCGCGGGTCGAGCCGCCGTCGGGCAGGGCCCAGCCGGTGCTGGTGCCGCCGGACGGGGTTTTGCCGACCCGGCCGATGATGTCGAGCGTGTCGGTGCCGTCGAACAAGACCAGCGAATGGGCCCCGCTGAAGAAATTGACGTTTGACTCCAGCTGGGTTTTGGCTTTCACGCCCGCGTCGGTTACGCCCGTCACCGACACCACGTACACGGCACCGGGGGCCAGCAGGCCGCTTAGGGGTTGCCTGAATTCGGCGGTTGCGACGCCCGGATTGTAGAGCTCGATGCGAAACCCGTCCAGGTCGACCGGGGCCGGGGTGGGGTTGTAGATTTCGAGCACCTTCACGTTACCGGCCCCGGGGCCCGATTCCACGT
>CAXUEM010000336.1:1766-3905 GCA_964249885.1 uncultured Hymenobacter sp.
ATTCCACGTACTCCGAGAAAAACAGCGTCGCGTTCAGCCCGCCGTTGGGGGCCTCGTCGTCGTTCTGAATGCTGAGCACGTGCGAGGCCGGGGTGCCCACCAGCACGGTGTTGTCGCTGGGCGGGCCCAGGCGCAGGCGCAGGGTTTCGTTGCTCTCGGCCAGGGCGTCGCCGTTCACGGTCACGGTCAGGGTCTGCGAGGTGGCGCCGGCGCCGAAGCTCAGGCTGCCGGCGCTCAGGGTGTAGTCGGTGGGTGAGCTGGCCGTGCTGCCGGCCTCCACCGTCACGGGCACCGTGAAGCCGCCGGCGGGTAGGGTGCCCACGAATTCCACCGTCACGGTGTAGGTCTGGGTGCCGGTGTTGCCTTCCAGCAGGGTGCCGCCGGCCTGGGCAAAGCGCACGGTGGGCGGGGTGCCGTCGTCGTTGGTGAGGGTGATGGTCTGGCTGAGGGCCCCGCCCACCTCGGCGCCGGCGCTGGGGCTCTGCAGGGTCAGGGTCAGCGTTTCATCGGCCTCGGCCTGGGCATCACCGAGGATGGTTACGCTCACCGTAGCCGTGGTCTGGCCGGCGGCGAAGGTCACGGTCTGGGGCGAGCTGAACGTGAAGTCGGTGCCGCTGCTGGCCGTCGAACTGGCCGCGTCGAAGACTACCTGCACCGTCAGCGGCGCGGTGGGCGTGGGGCTCACCTGCAGCGTGGCGGTGTAGGTGGTGCTGGTGCCAACCGCGCCCTCAGCTACGCTGCCCACGGTGGTGCTGAACGTCACGACCGGGCCGGCCGGGGCCAGGTTCCAGGCCCGGGCCACCAGGGTGGGGTCGTTGATGTAGGGGTTGTAGTTGCCCTGGAAGGCGGCGGTGCGGCGGTTGCGCTCCCGCTCCCGCTCGTCCACGGGGTCGGCCAGGTGCCAGCGGTAGAGGGTTTGCAGGTCGGCCAGGGCGGTGATGACGTTTTTGCCGGGGTCGAACTGCGCGGCGTTGGTGTGCATGGTGTAGAAGTAGAACGCCGTGCGGGCCAGGTTGCCTTTGTGGTCTTCGCGGGGCTCAAACTGCGAGTTCGTGTCCTCGCTGTACTCCTCGATGTTGCTGGTCGGGATGCTGGTCAGGCGGGTGGTGTTGCGCAGCCAGCCCAGGGTCTGCTGGTCCGGGATTTCAGCAAACGGGTCGGAGCCGCGGTCGGAGTTCCAGATGATGCGGGTGGGGAAGAGGTGGTGGATGTCGGTGCGCTGCTCGGGGTTTTCGTTAAACCAGGACTGCGGAATGCTGTGCTCGCAGTTGATATCGCGCACCACGCCGGTGCTGGTGCTGGTGCTGGTGGTGCTCAGGGGCACGTTCTCGGTGTAGCCCGAATACACGCAGACGACCTTGTTGTCGAAGTTGTCGATGTAGTTGTACATGCGGCCTCGCGCCGTGCTGTAGTCCAGAATGATACGCTTATCGGCGTACCAGTTCTGGCGCAGCCAGGTGCGCAGGGCCTCGCCTTCGAGGTTGGTGGGCGCCGCGCCGGGCACGGTTGGCGCGGTCTGGGCCGGCGCCGTCAGGGGCAGCAGGCCGGTGATGAGCAGCAGGGCAGTAAATAGTCGTTTCATCGAGCGGAAAGAAAGCAGAAAGTAAATCGCAGCCGTAGGGCCCGCAAAGGTCGGCAAAACGGCTGAGAAAGAGCCCGGTCGGTATCGGCGCCTCGGCCGGCGAAAAGCAAAAAAGCCCAACGCACGGCGGCGTAGGGCTTTTCACGGAGAGGATAGTCTTTGGCGAGCCAGCAGGGGGTAGGCGAAGGCGCCGCGGCGGGCGCCGGGCTCCGAACCCCCTGCTGGCCGGCCGAAATTACTTCGTCGGCATCAGCACCGTGTCGATGACGTGGGTCACGCCGTTCGAGGAAATAACGTTAGGGATGGTGACGGTGGCCATGCCGCCCTTGGCGTCTTTCAGCATCACGCTGCTGCCGTTCTTCATCACGGTCAGGATTTCGCCTTCCACCGTGGTCAGGGTCTGGCCGTTGCTGAGCTGGTCGGCAGTCAGGCGGCCGGGCACCACGTGGTAGGTGAGGATGGTGGTGAGCTTGCCTTTGTTGGCGGGCTGCACCAGCGTGTTCACGGTGCCGGCGGGCAGCTTGTCGAAGGCCGAGTTAGAGGGCGCAAACACGGTG
>CAXUEM010000337.1:0-240 GCA_964249885.1 uncultured Hymenobacter sp.
GCTCAGACCGTGCCCAACGCGGCTTCGGTCGCGCCCGCCGCCAAGGCGGCCCCGGCCCAGACTACCCCGGTGCCGGCCCGCAGCGCCCTCCCCCCTGCTGGTACCGACTGGCAGCTGGTGGCCACCATCCAGCTGCCCAACCCCGGCCCGGCCTCGCTGGACCGGCGCGGCACGCTGTACGTAACTGATGCCGGCAACAACCTGCGGCAGTTCGGGCGCGACGGGCAGTCGCTGAACACG
>CAXUEM010000337.1:250-2515 GCA_964249885.1 uncultured Hymenobacter sp.
GCCCAGGTCGAGGCCTGGAACCTGACCCAGACCCTGCTTTTTTACGACGACCGCCAGCAGCTCGTGCTCCTGGACCGGTTTTTGGCGCCCATCAGCGAAATCCGGCTGGCCGACTACCTGCCCGATGCCACCGTGCGCACGGCCACGCTGGCGCCCGACGGCCGCCTCTGGCTGCTCGACGAAAGCACCCTGACCCTGCGCACGCTCAGTCCGCAAATCGGCCTGCTGCCCCAAACTACGCCCCTGGACCTCATCATCGGTCGCGCCCGGCCCGACTTCCGCTTTCTGCGCCACTACCAGAACAGCCTCTACCTCGTGGACCGCGCCAGCGGCGTGCTGGTGTTCGACAATTTTGGCTCCTACCAGAAAAAGCTGCCTTTGCCGGGCCTGAGCTACGTGGGGTTTCTGCGCGATGAGCTGTATTACTTCGACGCGGCCGGGCTGCACTTCTTCGACCTCTACAAGCTCCGCGAGCGGCTTCTGCCCTGGCCCCCGGCCCTGCTGGCGGCCGGCGGGGCCGCCACCGTGCGGCAGGTGCTGCTCAGCGAAACCCACGCCTTTGTGCTGACGGCCGCCGGTGGGCAGGTATACCGGCTCCCCGCGCCCTAGCAACCCGCCCGCGCTGGCCGCCGTTAGGTTTGGAAAGCTCTTCTCTCCACTCCAAACTCCTCTTTCATGAAAGCTGTCCAGATTCACGGCCCCGCCGATGTGCGCGTCGACACGGTTGACGACCCGAAGATTGAAGACGCGCGCGACGCCATTATTCGCGTAACCAGCACGGCCATTTGCGGCTCCGACCTGCACCTCTACACCGGCGCCATTCCGCAGCCCCGGCCCATGGTGCTAGGCCACGAGTTCATGGGCATCGTGGAGGAAGTAGGCCGCGGCGTGGGCAACCTCAAGGTCGGCGACCGGGTGGTCGTGCCGTTTCCGGTGGCCTGCGGCACCTGCTTTTTCTGCAACCACGCCCTGCCCGGGCACTGCGAAAACTCCAACCCCGAGCACTACGGCCCCGAGGGCGGCGTGCTGAAGGAAAAGGGCGGCGCCATGTTCGGCTACTCCGACCTCTACGGCGGCATCAACGGCGGGCAGGCCGAGTACGTGCGCGTGCCCTACGCCGACTTCGGCCCGCGCATCATCCCCGATTCGCTCACCGATGACCAGGCCCTGTTTCTGACCGACATTTTCCCCACCGGCTACTCAGCCATTGATTGGGGCGAGGTGCACGGCGGCGAAATTGTGGCCATTTTCGGCGCCGGCCCGGTCGGTATCATGGCGGCCAAATCGGCCTGGCTGCGCGGCGCGGCCCGCGTGATGATAGTCGACACCCAGCAGTACCGCCTCGACAAGGCCCGGGCCTCGGCCAACTGCGAAACCATCCTCTGGACCGACATGAAAACGGTGGTCGAGGAAATCCGCAGCATGAGCGGCGGCCGCGGCGCCGACGTGTGCGTCGAGGCCGTTGGCTTCGAGCCCGACCGCGACCTGCTGGACCGCGCCAAAGCCGTCATCAACTTTGAAAAAGGCTCGGTCAAGACCATTGAGGCCTGCATGAGCGCCGTGCGCCGCGGCGGCATCGTAAGCATCGTGGGTGTGTTTTCGCTGCCCTACGACAACTTCCCCATCGGGCAGTTTTTCGACAAAGGCTTCACCATCAAGGGCGGGCAGGCGCCGGTGCACAAGCACATCGACAAGCTGCTCGACCACGTCATCAAGGGCCAGGTCAAGCTCGACGACATCATCACCCACCACATGCCCCTGAGTCAGGCTGCCCACGGCTACGACATCTTCAAGCACAAAAAAGACGGCTGCGTGAAGGTGGTCATGAAGCCCTAGCGCTGCTCAGCCTTTGAAACAAAGCCGGCCTGCTCACGCGGGCCGGCTTTTTTGGATTAAAGCCAGTTTTAACAAGCCAGCAGGGGTGGCGCCGGCGTTATCCCCTGCTGGCTTGCCAGCTGACAGGCGGCGCCTAGCTTTTCGGCGGGCGGCGGCGTGGCAGCGGGTGCTGGCGCAGCGTCGTATCTTAGCCGCTACCGCCGTTGCTTATGATTGCCTCCCGCTCGTTTCTTAGAATAGTGTGCCTGCTGGCCGGCCTGTTGCGTGCTGATTTGGGCTTGGCTCAGCAGCGGGAGCCCCAGCGCGCGCCGGCCGTCCGTCTGGCGCCGGGCCTGAATCCTAGACGCCAGGCGCAGGCGCTGCGGGTGAGCGTGCGCGAGCCGGCGGCTTTTGCGGCCTGGGCGGCCCGCACGTTGCCGCGGGTGCAAG
>CAXUEM010000337.1:2525-3894 GCA_964249885.1 uncultured Hymenobacter sp.
CCTATGCACCCTGCTGGCCTCGCCCCTGGTGGTGTTCATCGACCAGCCCAACCGCCCAGCCCGCGATGAGCGCCTGCTCAACCAGGCCGACCTGACGGTGAACGCCATCACGGCCGTGCACCGGCGCTACCCCCTGCTGGACGGGCGCGGCCTGACGGTTTCGGTGAAGGAAAACCCGCTCGAACCGCGCGATTTGGATTTTCGGGGCCGGCTGGTCGAGGTCGACCCCAACGCCGTGATTGAGTCGGTGCACGCCACGAGCATGGCCACGCTCATTGCCGGCGCCGGCAACAACGGCCCCAGCGGCGAGGGCGCCGCCCGCGCCGCCCGCATCACCTCGCACTCCTACGCCAGCCTGCTGCCCGAGCCCGACGCCAACCTGGCCCGGCTGGGCGTGAGCGTGCAAAACCACTCCTACGGCACGGCCATCGAAAACTACTACGGCCTCGAAGCCCGCGAGTACGACCGCCAGAGCCGGGCGCTGCCCGCGCTGCTGCACGTGTTTTCGTCCGGCAACTCGGGCTTGTTAGCCAGCCCGGAAGGGCTGTACAAAGGCCTGCCCGCCGTGGCCAACCTGACCGGCCAGTTTAAGATGTCGAAGAACTCGGTGAGTGTAGGCGCCACCGACGCCCGCGGCCAGGTAGCGCCGCAAAGCTCGCGCGGCCCGGCCTACGACGGCCGCGTGAAACCCGAACTGGTGGCCTTCGGCGACGCCGGCTCGTCGGATGCGGCGGCGCTGGTGTCGGGCATCAGCCTACTGGTGCAGCAGGCCTACCGCGACCAGCAGGCGGGCGCGCTGCCTTCCTCGGCCCTGCTGCGGGCGGTGCTGCTCAACAGTGCGCAGGATGTGGGCCGGCCCGAGGTGGACTTTGTGAGCGGCTATGGCCAGGCCGACGCCCTGGCCGCTGTGCGCACCGTGCTCGAAGACCGCCACCACGCCGGAGCGCTGGGCGCGGGCGAAGACCAGTTCATCGACCTAAACGTGCCGGCCGGCACCGCTCAGCTCAAAGTGACGCTGGCCTGGCTCGACCCCGAAGCGGCGCCCAACGCCGCCCAGGCGCTGGTCAACGACCTGGACCTAGAGCTGCTCGGTGCCGGCCCCAATCAGCGCTGGCTGCCCTGGACCCTGAGCGCCTTTCCGCACCCGGACTCACTCGTGCTGCCCGCCCGCCGCCGCGCCGACCACCTCAACAACGCCGAGCAGATTACGCTGCGCAGCCCGGCGCCAGGCCGCTACCGCCTGCGGGTGCACGGCTTTCGGGTGGGCAGCGGGCCGCCGCAATCCTACAGCCTGGCTTATGAAATGACCCCGGCCGGCTTCGAGTGGCGCACGCCCAACCTGCAGCGCAACGTGCGCCCCGCCGAGGCC
>CAXUEM010000338.1:0-314 GCA_964249885.1 uncultured Hymenobacter sp.
TACGACGGGTTTAGCATCGGTCTGGGCCAGCGCGGCCGAGGTGCTTAAAAGCAGCGAAAAACAAGCAAGTAAAATCCGCATAGGCTTAAAGTAGATTAGCTTGGAAATGGTAAAAGTACTATGCCGTTGCTGCTTATGCAAGCCATAGGCCGGACCGTGCTGTTCTAAACCCGCTTTATAAGCCAGAGACGCCGCTGACTGTTTTTAAAGTGCAATTTCTTATGTCTCAGCCCCTATGCTTGCATGCCCCGGCGCAAACCCCCGCTGCCCGCCGAAACCGCGCTGAGCAGCGCCCTGCGCCGACCCACCAAGCC
>CAXUEM010000338.1:380-718 GCA_964249885.1 uncultured Hymenobacter sp.
AACTCCGGCGCGTACAGGCACTGCACCTGGCTCAGGCCGCCCGAAAAGTCGCCGGCCTGCGCAGCGCGCAGCCGATACTCCAGCACGTGGGTGCCGCGGGGCAGCAGGCCGAAAAAGAAGTTCGTGGCCGCGTCGCGGGGGCTTTCGTAGTAGCCCAGGCCGTTCTGGTAGCGGTAGCCGCTGGTCGGGGCACCCGGCTCCAGGCCAGCGGCGCGCTGGTCTTTGAGGTGCACGTACTCCAGGGCGCGGTCGGTGCGCAGCACCAGCCGCACCACCACGGGCCACCCCCCGGTGAGGGGGTGGGGCCGCGGCCAGCGCCGGCGGGACGGGGCCCCCGG
>CAXUEM010000338.1:728-3888 GCA_964249885.1 uncultured Hymenobacter sp.
CACTTTCAGGGGCTCGGCCGCCGTCAGGCGCGTGAGTACGGGGCCACCGGCAGTGCGGGTTTCGCGGTAAAGCTGCCGCTCTACGGCCAGCGGCGTGGCGGCGGACGTCACCCGGTCCAAATCCTCGAAATACTGCCAGTACAGCGCGCCCCAGGCCACGCCGGCGTCGGTTTTGGTGAGCGTGACCTGGCCCTGCGCCGGCTGAACGGCTGCCGCGGACCAGGTAGTTTTCACGTAGCCGGTGCCGGCCAGCGCGCCCATGGCGGTTATTTTTTCGGGTCCCACCTGCACTTGCAGCGGCGCTTTCGGGGCCAGCAAATCGGAGCCGCGCAGGAGCAGGGCGTAGCAGGCGTCGGCGGTGGCGCGGGTGCTTTCCCAGCTCTGCACCTGCTTTTGCCGGAGCAGCCAGCGCTTCATGTCGTCTACTGCCTGCTGGTCTTTGCCGACTTCCTCAAATGCCTCGATGAGCACGGCCTGGGTTTCGGTGGGCGCCTCGCGCCAGCGGTAGCCGCTGCGCACTTCCTTCCAGTACATGCCCAGCTCCGCCGAGTGCAAGGCGTTTTCGCGCAGCGCGCGCATGATTTCCGTGGCCGCCGCTTTGCTCTGCCCTCCCCGGAACAAGGCCAGTGCCAGCTCCCCCTGCAGCTGCCGAACCTGCCGCGGCCAGTGCGCTACCCCCTGCTGGCGGAAGAAATTATACGCCGGCTGCGCCGATTGGGCCGCGTCCAGCTCCGGCCAGAAGCTGCGCGCGTACAGCGCCTGCACGGCTATGTCGGTCAGGTGGTCATCTGTTGGCTTGAAGCCTTTCAGCCGGCGCAGCGCGGTGTAATCATCAGCCAGCCGGGCGTCCACGTGGCGCAGGGCGTTTTGCAGGATGCCCTGCGCCGTCTGGTTTTGCCTGGCGTCGAACACGCCCAGCCGGCGCAGCTTGCCGAAGCCGGCCACGATGAGCTGGGTGAGGTAGCGGTCGGCGGGCATGCGCTCAAACCACGGAAACGCGCCGTCGGGCAGCTGCAGGCGGCTGAGCTGGGTCAGCGCGCGGGCAGTTTCGGCCGCCAGCCGGGGCTGGTCGAACAGGGTGACGAGGCGGACCAGGCGCTCGTTCTCGTTCTGGGCGTCGCGCACCCAGGGCGTTTCCTGCAAAAGCAGGTTTTTCAGCTCCTGGTTTTGTTCCAGCTTGCTGGCCAGGCGGTTGCGCTGGTCGGCCGGGCCGGTTTGGGCCAGGCGCTGCCACTCGGCCAGCACGGCCGGGAAGCGCGGGTTGGCTTTGAGAATATGAGCCGCCATCAGGTTGGCGTAAAGGCGACTGAACACTGCCTCGGAATTTTCGTGCGGGTACTCCAGCAGGTAGGGCAGGCTTTGCACGGCCAGCCAGCCGGGGTTAGGGGTTAGCTCCAGCGTGAGGCTTTGGTGGCGGCGGGTGGGGCTGCTGGTGCTGGTTAGCTTGCTGAGCTCGAACCGGCGCGTGCCCGGCCCCACCATGGACAGCGGCAGGCTTTCGGTGACGAGTACGCGGTTGGGCAGCACGGGCAGGGTGTTTTCCTCGCCGTCGGTGACGGTTGTTAGTTGCTGATTGTCAGTTGCCGGGGCGGGCTTGCGCCGGGCTTTTGCTTTAGCTTTTTTAGGCGCGCCGGCCAGCCCGGCATCAGCCAGCGGTACCTGCGCGCTGGCCACCACCCGGTAGGTCACGGCCGCGGGCGCGAAGTCGGCGGGCAGGCTCAGGCGCCAGCTGACGGGTGCGCTCTGATGAGCGGCCGCCGCTACCCCCTGCTGGGCACTGCCGGCGGGCAGCAATTGGCCCGTAATATCCAGCCCGGTGGCGGCGTCGAGCAAAAAGAGCTGGGCCGTGCCGCTAACGGGCTGGTCGGTGAGGTTAGCGAACCTGGCCTGGAAGCTGAACGAGTCGCCGGGCCGCAGAAAGCGCGGCGCGTTGGGCGTAATCTGAAGCTGCTTCTGCGTGACAAGCTGCCGGGCTAGTTGGCCGGTGCGCAGCTGCTGGTCGTGGGCCAGCAGCAGCAGCTGCCAGCGCGTGACGGCCTCGGGCAGTTGAAACTCGAGCACAAGGTCGCCGTCTTTATCAGTGCGCAGGGCCGGCTGCCAGAGCGCCGTCTCGCGGAAATCGCGCCGCGCCGGGATGAGCGTGAGGTCAGGCGCGGGCGCGGCCGGCCTCTCTTCCCGCCCTGAGACCGCACCGCGAATCCTGACTTTGGCGGTGCTGCCAGTAGCATTAGTGCCCGACATCGTGGCGGTGGCGGCCATGGGCGCGGGGGCCGCCTCCACGGCCACGGCATCCATTTCCTCGTAGCCCGCCGCGGCGCTCTGCACCGACACGCCCGCCACGCGGCCGGCCAGCCGGCGGCTTCTCGTCGGGCGGGGCTGAAATCCGCTCCACGTTGCCAGCTCGGGATATTGCACCGGCTCTACTTCATTCTCAGCTACCAGGCGGGCAATTTGCACGGCCTCGGGCCGCCGGCCGATGTCGCCCTGCCAGCCAAAGCGCGGCGGAAAATAAGGCGCGTAGAATTCCGGCGGCGCGAAGCCGTGCGGCCGGAACACGTCCAGGCTTTGGTCATAGAGCGTGGCCAGCAGCTCGGCGTCGGCGGGGCGGCCATCAGCGCGGCGGATGGTCAGGCGCCAGGTTTCCTGGGCGCCCGGCAGCAGCCGGTCGCGGAAGGTGCGCAGGCTGATGCGCAGCGGCTGGGACCGGGGCGTGGTTTCAACCCGCTCTTCATGGGTAAAGAGCTGATTATTGCGCACCTGCGTGGTGTGCACCAGCAGCGGGCCGGTGGCCGCCACCTTGCCGGTATCGAGCTGGATGCGGCGCTGCTCGCCCCCCTTCAGCGTCAGCCACTCCTGGCGGAGCAGCCGGCCGCCGCGCTCCACTTCCAGCAGGATGCGGGCGTCGGCGTCGCGGCTGCCGAGCAGAATGTAGGCGTTATTCGGATTAACCGTGTCGCCGCGGGCCACAAACCAGTCGGGCGTGTCGAAGGGAATGGTGGCCGCCTCGGAGTCGTAGAGCACAAAGTTCAGCTGGGCGCGCACCGTGTCGGGGTCGGCGGCCCGGGCTTCGAGGCGGTAGCGGCCCGGGGGCAGGGCGGCCAGCGCGGCGGTCAGGTCCAGGGCCGGGCCGTTTTTGGTGTCGAAGGGCAGGGTTTTAACC
>CAXUEM010000339.1:0-1429 GCA_964249885.1 uncultured Hymenobacter sp.
GTCGGGAGCTGCCGGGGCTGGAGCCGGCGTAGCGGCCACGGGCGGCGTGGCCTCGATGCTGGAGGCCCGGCTCGTGACGGGCCGGTCGGTTTCATTCGTGCTGGCGCACTGGGTGGTCAGGCCCAGCAGCACCAGAGCTGCACTCACGCGGAGAAGTGGTTTCATAAATAGTGACAACGACAATCGGGAGGGTAAAAAGATGCTAATTTAAAGCAACCAGCACCGCTTAGCCGCGCGGCGCGCCTTGTACGAAGCGGGGCCGAAAAAAGCTGTGCCTAAATCAGATAAAGCAAAAACCGCACCCGTCGCATTTTAGTTGAACTGGCTGCCGGAATGCGGCTCCTTCCGCGCCGCCCGGCCGTAGTGGCGGCGGGCGTATCTTTGCCGGGCTGCCGGACGCGGCCCGCCGGGCCGGCAATTCACTATTTTTAGAGTAAGCTTTTCTTATGGCATTGTCTTTTGATGTGGTAGTGGTAGGCAGTGGCCCCGGGGGCTACGTGGCCGCCATCCGGGCCTCGCAGCTGGGGCTGAAAGTGGGCGTGATTGAGCGCGAAAGCCTGGGCGGCATCTGCCTGAACTGGGGCTGTATCCCCACCAAGGCGCTGCTCAAGTCGGCGCAGGTGTTCGAGTACCTCAAGCACCCGCAGGAGTACGGCCTGAGCGCCGAGAATGTGGGCTTCGACTTCGGCGCCGTGGTGCAGCGCAGCCGCGGCGTGGCCGACGGCATGAGCAAGGGCGTTACCTTCCTGCTCAAGAAAAATAAAGTCGAAGTCGTGTCCGGCACCGGCAAACTGCTGGCCCCCGGCAAAGTGGAAGTAACCAAGGCTGACGGCAGCCAGGAAACCGTGGAGGCCAAGCACATCATTCTGGCCACCGGCGCCCGCTCGCGCGAGCTGCCCGCCCTGCCGATTGACAACGTCAAAATCATCGGCTACCGCAAGGCCATGGTGCTGGAGCAGCTGCCCAAGCGGCTCGTGGTGGTGGGCTCGGGCGCCATCGGCGTCGAGTTTGCCTACTTCTACCGCGCCATGGGCACGGAGGTCACCATCGTCGAGTACCTGCCGCGCATCGTGCCGGTCGAGGACGAGGAGATTTCGCGGCAGATGGAGAAGTCCTACAAAAAGATGGGCATCAACATCCTGACTTCGGCCGAAGTAACCGCCGTGGACACCAAAGGCGACGGCTGCAAGGTGACCGTGAAAACCGCCAAGGGCGAGCAGCAGCTGGACTGCGACATCGTGCTGTCGGCGGCCGGTGTGGTCACTAACCTCGAAAACCTGGGTCTGGAGGAGCTGGGCATAAAAGTGGAGAAAGGCCGGGTGCTGGTCAATGACGTGTACCAGACCAACGTGCCGGGCATCTACGCCATCGGCGACATCACGCCCGGCCCGGCCCTGGCCCACGTAGCCTCGGCCGAGGGCATTATCTG
>CAXUEM010000339.1:1439-3884 GCA_964249885.1 uncultured Hymenobacter sp.
CCACCCCGAGCCGCTCAACTACCAGAACATTCCCGGCTGCACCTACGCCCAGCCCGAAATTGCGAGCGTGGGCTACACGGAGAAAGAAGCCAAGGAAAAAGGCTACGACGTGCTGGTAGGTAAATTCCCGTTCTCAGCCTCCGGCAAAGCCAGTGCCGCCGGCGTCAAGGACGGCTTCGTAAAGGTCATCTTCGACAAAAAATACGGCGAGTGGCTCGGCGCCCACATGATAGGCTCCAACGTGACCGAGATGATAGCCGAGGTAGTCGTAGCCCGCAAGCTCGAAACCACCGGCCACGAGATTATCAAATCGGTGCACCCGCACCCCACCATGAGCGAGGCCATCATGGAAGCTACGGCCGCAGCGTATGGTGAGGTGATTCACCTGTAGTTTGACCCGCTGCCACCTACCAAAAAAACCCAGGCTACCGGCCTGGGTTTTTTTGGTAGGGTCGGCTAGCTTTGATGCGACGACCACACTGCTCATCCACGATGCCGGAGGAAACCGCCACTACTATTCTGCTCTACCAAGCAACTGATGGCTAAACCCGGCTGGAGGTTCAGCTGGACCAGGAAACTGTTTGGCTGACGCAGGCGCAGATGGCCGAACTGTTTGCCGTGTCTCGTCCTAACGTCACGATGCACTTGCGCAACGTTTTCAAGGAGGGTGAACTACAAGAAGATGCAGTTGGTAAGGAATCTTTACTAACTGCCGCCGATGGTAAGCAGTACCGCGTCAAGCACTACAATCTTGATGTCATCATCTCGGTCGGGTACCGCGTGAAGTCATTGCGCGGCACGCACTTCCGGCAGTGGGCCACGCAGGTACTCCGACAATACCTGGTGCAGGGCTATGCCTTGAACGAAAAGCGCCTGCGCGAAAGCGCCCGCCAGCTGGCCGACCTCAAGCGGCTGGTGCAGCTGCAAGGCGAAGTGGCGGCAAACCAGGAGTTGACCTCGGACGAGTCGGCGGCTCTGCTGCGCGTACTGGGCGACTACGCCCGCGCCTTGGATGTGCTCGACCAGTACGACCACCAGCGCTTACAAGTGCGGGGTACTGCCACGGAAGAACCATTTGAACTGACCTACGAAGCAGGTCTGGAAGCCGTGGACGGCCTGCGCCGGCAGTTTGGCGGCAGTCCGCTGTTTGGGCGCGAAAAGGATGCTTCTTTCCAGAGTTCAGTTCGCACGATTTACCAAAGCTTCGATGGCGAGGACCTGTACCCGAGCGTGGAAGAGAAGGCGGCGAATCTGCTCTATTTCGTCGTCAAAAACCACTCATTTTCGGATGGCAATAAGCGCATTGTGGCTTTTCTGTTCGTGTGGTTCCTGGACCGTAATTAAGTGTCTCTACCACCCAGACGGCTCCCGCCGTCTAGCGGATAATGCACTGGTAGCCTTAACGCTGATGATTGCGGAAAGCAAGCCAGAGGATAAGGACGTAATGGTAACGCTGGTAGTCAACCTCATCAACCGGGACAACTAATCCTGCACCGGTACCGCAGGTAATGCATCAGCTTTCGGCCGGCGGCTCACCAGCCACACGCCGCCGAAAATCAGCAGCGCTTGTCCGGCTTTGGCCCAACTGAAAGTATCGCGGCCCAGGCCCACGGCAATGAGCACGGCCAGCACGGGCTGCAAGTATATGTAGACGCCCAGCAGGGCGGGCGAGGCGTATTTCAGCGCCCAGTTGTTAAGCAAGTAGGCCAGGATGGTGAGAAACACCACCATGTAGCCGATTTCCAGCCAGATGTAAAGCGGGAAGGAGGCGTAGTCGGCGGCCAGCACCTCGCGCCAGCCAAAGGGCACGGCAATGACGGCGCCCACCAGAAAAATGCGCCGGAGCACCGTAAAGGCGTGGTACTTGCGCATCAGCGGCTGCACCAAGACCAGGTAGAGGCCGAACACTGTGGCGTTGAGCAAGATGTAGATGTTGCCGAGCGTGGCCTGCGGGTACACCGCCGCCTGCGCGTCGCGGCTCAGAATCAGCAGCGCTGCCCCGAAGGCGCCCAGCGCAATGCCGGCCGCGCGCGGCAGCGTGATTTTCTCTTTCAGCAAAAACGCCGAGGCCACGACCACTACAATGGGCGCGATGGTTTGCAAGAGCGAGGCGCTGATGGGCGAGGTCAGATTCAGGCCCGAAAAAAACAGGAGCTGATTGACGCCGATGCCGCACACCCCGCAGGCCAGGGCGCGCAGGTTGTCGGCCCGGCCCGTAATCCTATCCCGCGGGGCCACCAGCCGGCTTACCAGGCTGAAAAACAGCAGCGCGCCGGCTATGCGCAACGTCACGATGCCGAATGGCCCCAGGTAGCGCGGCATCACATCCTTCGACAGGCTGTAGTTGGCGGCGTAAATGAGCGAAACAAATAGCAGGGCGGCGTGAACGCGAAGACGCATGAGCGGGGCCGAAGCCGGGAGGTACGCCGCAAAAGTCGGTTAAAC
>CAXUEM010000340.1:0-3873 GCA_964249885.1 uncultured Hymenobacter sp.
GGATGCGCTGCGGCGGCTGCGGCCGCGCTTTCCGGCCGGGCGGCCCCTGCGCGTGGCCGACCTGGGCAGCGGCGGCGGCGACACCTTGCGGCACCTGGCCCGCTGGGCCCGCCAGCAGGGGGTGCCGGTGGAGCTGACCGGCATCGATGCCAACGACTTTATGCTTGGCTATGCCCAGGCCAAGAGCCGGGACTTCCCCGAAATCAGCTACCGCAAACTGGATATTTTCTCGGCTGATTTTCGGGCCCAGGAGTTTGATATCATTATGTGCAGCCTGTTCTGCCACCACTTTTCGGATGCCGACCTGAGCCGCTTCTTCCGGCAGTGGGCCGAACAGGCGCAAGTGGCCGTCATTATCAACGACTTGCACCGGCACTGGCTGGCGTATTGCAGCATTAAGCTCCTAACGCGGCTGTTTCGCGGTTCCTATCTGGTGCAGCACGACGCGCCGCTATCGGTGGCCCGCGCCTTTCGCCGGGCTGACTGGGAAAAGCTGCTGACCGCGGCCGGCCTCAGCCGCTACGAGCTGCGCTGGCGCTGGGCGTTCCGGTGGCAGGTGATTTTTAAAGCAGAATAGCTAAACGGTCTTGGCTCATCCCCACAGTTCTGCTGCCACCCGAAACGTATTAGCGTGGGCCTCCACGATGTCGCTGATGCGCTCCGAGTAGCCGCCGCCCAGGCTCACCTGCACGGGCAGGCTGCGGGCGTGGCAGCGGCCCAGCACCAGCTCGTCGCGGCGGCGGCAGCCTTCGCGGCTCAGGCTCAGGTGGCCGAGCTTGTCGGTGGCCAGCACGTCGACGCCGGCCAGGTAGAATACGAAGTCGGGCTTTACCTTATCCAGCAGGGGGTCCAGGGTGTCGGTCAGCAGCTGCAGGTAGGTGGCGTCGTCGGTGCCGTCGGGCAGGGGCAGGTCCAGGTCGGACTGCTCTTTGCGGGCGGGGTAGTTGCGGGCGCCGTGCATGGAGAAGGTGAACACTCGGGGCTCATCCCGGAAAATGGCGGCCGTGCCGTTGCCCTGGTGCACGTCCAGGTCAATAATTAAAATTTGCCGGGCCAGGCCGTGGGCTAGCAGATGGCTGGCCGCGGCGGCCTGGTCGTTGAGCAAACAAAACCCCTCGCCCCGGTCGCGGAAGGCGTGGTGGGTGCCGCCGGCAATATTGAGCGCGCAGCCCTGCCGCAAGGCCCGGCGGGCGCCCTCCACGGTGCCGCCGAGAATGGTGATTTCGCGCTCAAACAGCTGCGCCGACCACGGAAATCCGGTAGCCCGTTCTTCCTGCCGCGTCAGCTGCCCTAGCCGCAGCCGCTCGAAATACCCGGCGTCATGAACCCGCAAAATGTCCTCGTCGGGCGGCGGCTGGGGCCGGAAAAAGTCAGCCGTTGTGGCCGTGCTCTCGCGCAGCAGCTGCTCGGGCAGCAGCTCGTACTTGAGCATGGGAAAGCGGTGGCCGGCCGGCAGCGGGTGGGCGTAAAGAGGAGCAAAGGCAATGGCCGGCATAGGGGCGTAATCAGAACGCCAAGACAGACGGAGCCCGGCCTAAAAAAAGCCCCTGGTTGCTGACCAGGGGCTTTCTTGTATTTGAAGTGGGACATACTGGGCTCGAACCAGTGACCCCTACGTTGTCGACGTAGTGCTCTGAACCAACTGAGCTAATATCCCGGCTTTTGCCCGCCCGGCAACGCCCGGCGGGCTGCAAATCTACGTCAGGAAGGCCGATAATGCCAAACGCCCGAAGCTGGGCAGCAACCTTTCGCCGAAGGGCAAAGTATAGCAGCCCGGAAAAACATTATTTCTTGACTGGTTTGCAGTCACCCAATTTCTCTCTCTATGAAAAAGCTGTTCCTCTTGGCCCTGCTGGCCGCTACTTCTACTACCGCGGCCCTGGCCCAGGCCCGCGCCGGCGGCGAAATCTCGTCGAAAGACTACACCGGCGGCGCCGTGACCGACTCGCGCAACACCGGCTTCGGCGTGAAAGGTGGCTATAACCTCAACGGCCTGCGCGGCGAAGACATCAAGGGCATCGACCGCAACTCGCGCAACGACTTCCACGCCGGCGTCTACGGCCAGTTTGGCTTCAATAACTTCTCCTCGGTGCAGGTAGAGGTGCTGTACTCGCGCCAGGGCTTCACGGCCAACACCGGCGCCAACAACGCCAGCCAGACCTACAAAACCGACTACCTGCTGGTGCCGGTGATGTACGTGGGCAACGTGACCGAAACGCTGAGCTTCCACATTGGTCCGCAGGTAGGCCTGATGACCAAACTCCGGCGCGGCGACGAAGACCTTAGCATTGCCAATGCCGGCTTTAACAGCTTTGACTTTGGCGGCGTGGGCGGCGTCGAGGCCCGGGTAGGCCCGGCCCGGGTGGGTGCCCGCTACAACCTGTTTCTGAGCAAGGTATTCGAGGACGGGCAAAGCACGAACCAGATTATCAACCCGACCCTGGCCAACAGTGACCTTTACAACAACCTGTTTCAGCTCTACGTGGGCATCGGTTTCCGGCAATAAGTAGTTGGCCGGCACTCGTCCCGCTTGGCCGGGCTGTGAGTGTGTGTAATAACAAAAGGAAGCCTAACGGCTTCCTTTTTTGTTTTAGTGGCGAACTCAATTAGCCGCCTTTACTTTTTCTCATCCGCGTGGATACTTCTCTTTCCGCTGTGCTGCCGGCGCTGCATCAGGCGCGGGAGCTGCTGGTGGGGCGGGCCATGGCCCTGCTGGGCTTGTGGGCGCTGCTCAATTTGCTCGTCAGTGGCTACCAGGTGGCCCGCCTCGACCGGCGGCATGAGGCTTTCCACTTCCACCTGATGAATGCGGGCTGGGGCCTGGTCAATGCCCTGCTGGCCGCGGCAGGCCTGGCCGGCACCCATCCGGGCCAGACAACCGGTTTGCAGCTATCCACCCTGCTGGCCGGGCAGCTGCGCCTCGAAGGCCTGCTACTGCTCAACGCCGGCCTCGACGTGGCCTACCTGATGACCGGCTTTTGGCTGCGGGCGCGGGCCCTGGCTCCCGGTGCGGTGCGGCCCGAGCGCCTGGCTGGCTACGGCCGCTCGCTGTGGGTGCAGGGCGGGTTTTTGCTGGTGTTCGATGTAGGATTCTGGCTGGCCGTGCGTCCGTTTGCGGCCCGGTTGCTGGCCCTGCTGCCCTAAGCCGAAGCCAAGACAATACTGGTAGCGGGTGGCCGGGCCTAGTCCGGCTCGCCCTGGTCGCGGCGCTGCTTTTTCAGCTCCTGCCGCACTTTCTTCACCCGCTCGTCAAAGCCGTCGGGGTCGTAGTCTATGCTGTCCACGTCGAGCTGGTCGAGCAGGTCCATGAGTTCGTCGGGATGGTCGAGGCGGGTGCCGGCGGGCACGCGCACGAAGGCCATTTCCGACCAGAGCAAAGCCAGCAGCCGAGCGCCGCTCTCGTCGCGCATCTGCATCTCGACCACCAGATTGGAATTGTCGAAGTGAATAAGCTGGGAGCGAATCAGCACCTGCGCGCCGGGCCGGGCCGGCCGCAGGTAACTCAGGTGGTGCTTGGTAATCACCCAGCCCCCCTGCTGGCTTTGCAGCAGGCCGTCGAGCGCCGCCGCGTAGTGCGTGAGCACGTGCTCCTCGCGGGCATTGAGAAAATAGTCCAGGTAGCGGGCATTGTTGAGGTGGCCCAGCGGGTCGCAGTCCTGGAAGTGGATGCGGTGGCGGGTTTCGGGCGTGCGAAGCAGGGCGGCGGGCATGGGCAGAGCAGAAAGTTGGCTGCAAAAGAACGTCATGCGCCGCGCCGCGCGCCGTGTGGCCTTGCCAGCACCCCGTTAAACTATTCGGCACGCCTACTATTTTGCTTAAAAACCCGTACCTTTTACGGCCCATCGAAAGCCGGAATTATGTACACGCTTGCCC
>CAXUEM010000341.1:0-3866 GCA_964249885.1 uncultured Hymenobacter sp.
GTCCCCGCCCGGCCCTCGACGCGCAGGCCGAGGACCGCCGCCGCCGCCTCGCCGAGCTGAGCAGCGGTCTGCCGCCGGATGCCGTCACGCAGCTCGAAACCCCCGCTTACCTGCGCCGCCAGGTGAAGCTCGAAACCGTAGTACCGAGCAGCGCCCAGAATATCTCCCGCTTCAATTTATCGGATGATAACGAGCTACTGGGCGACAACCGGTTTCTGCATGATAATGTGGATTAGGTAGGGTTTTCCAGAAAAAGAAAGGCACTCCTAATGATATCAGGAGTGCCTTTCTTTTTCTGGATGTAGCATACTCAGTTTTCGTGTCTGCAATATCCCAGATAAAATAGCTGTTTCGGGTTATATTTTCCGTTAGGTCTATTCAACGGATTTAGGTAGCCATTGGCAACAACTATTGTGTCGCCAAACTGTCTAATTTTCTTGCCATTATACTTTAGAAATAAAGTGTCGCCGTTTCTACGCCAGCTTCCTGTCCACCATTCATCATAGCCAAATATCCCTGTCCAATTCATTTCAAAAGTTTTATCTGCCCTAAACTTAACATAGGATTGATTCTGGGTTCCTTCGTAACAGGCTCGTAATACTACTTCGCTTTCTAAGCGTTCGGAGTCCAACCTATACGGGCTAAGAACCACATATGTGAGCGTGACTAAATAGATAGCACTCGTTACGTTGTGATTCTTGATTTTGTCACGACTACGTAATAATGTAATGATGCTTTTTAAGCTGCCAAGAACTATTAAGACATAACAGAGTACAATAATAATATTTGTTGTAATGAATAATGCTCCTGTGACATGCTTATCAATATGATGGTAAAATATGGTAAGCAACAGGTAGCTGCTACAAATCAATAAAGCGGATATAAATGGCCGCTGCTTTTGGTTCATGTCAGCGATTTAAACGTGTCTTGAAAAATGAGTAAAGCAACATGGTCTCGTTAATTACTCACTAGTTGCTACTAGCCGAATCCCGCGCCGGCACCTGTGGCGCGCTGATTTCCTCATCGGGCGCCAACTCCCGCGTCCGGCCAGTGCTGGGCTTGGTGCTGAAGCAGCCCGTGGCAGTCAGCGCCAGCAGAGCCAGGGAGCAAACTGATTTAGCAAAACGCACCAAGAGGTAAGTAATAGTAGTGCTGCACCGCAAGATAAAGCGAAACTAGAAGGCCAGTAGGGCCTCGGCCTGTTCGCGCAGCAGCTGGCGCGAGAGCGGCAGGGTCAGCTCGCCGGCTTCAGTGAGGTCCTTGCCGATGAAGGGCAGGCGCACGCGCTGGGGCAGCACGGCGGTGCCGAGGTACATCAGGATGTCGCCGAGGTGGCTCATGGCCAGCAGACCGCCCTGCCCGCCGTCGCTCAGGCCCACGAGGGCCGCTTTTTTGCCGCGGATGCCGCCGGGGTAGGGCAGGCCGTCGATAAAGGCTTTGAGCACGCCGGGAAAGGAGCCGTTGTATTCGGGCACGATGACAACCAGCTTAGAGCCGGCGTTGAGCTTGGCGGCGAGGCGGTTGTAGTCGTCGTGCAGACCAGCGTTATTATAAAGGGCCGAGGTGGTGAAGTCGGCGGGCAGCTCGGTCAGGTCCAGCAGCTGGCTTGCGGTGCCCAGCTCGGTCAGCAGGCGGGCGTAGTAGGTGGCAAGGCGGCCGGCGCGGGAGCGGGGGCGGTTGGTGCCGATGAGAATGGTAATCAAGAATGCGCGCGATGAAGCAGAAGGTCAAACATAGCACTAACCCGGCCTCAGCCAAAAGGTTGCCGGCCCGACCCCCTGCTGGCTAGGCAGCCCGCCCACGCCGGGCGGCCAGCAGGGCTACCGCCCCCAGGCACAGGGCAAACCACAGCCAGGGCAGCCGCAAATCCAGCACTGACAGCAGGCCGAACACCACGGCCGTGGCGAAGCTGGCCAGCGCCTGAAATGCCTGGTTCAGGCCGAAGATTTCGCCGCGGTCGGCCTCGGTCGTGAGCCGGGCCAGCTGGCCTTCCAGCAGGCCCTGAATAAGCGAGAGCGTGAGGCAATCCAGCGTGACGAGCACGTAGAAGCTGGTTTTGGAGGTGCCGACCAGCCCGTAGCCGAGCAGCACCGGCGCGCCCAGCGCAGCCAGCCAGATAACGGCGCGCCGCTGATTGAGCCGGTCGGCCAGAAAAGTGTAAAAGCCATAGTTCAGCGCGATGCTGAGCGCGCCGAAGTACATGAACATAAACGAGATGCCGCGCGCATCGAGCTGCAGCGGACCCAGGCTCACAAAGGGCACGAAATAAAAATAGTAGCCCGTGCTGAGCGTGAGGCAAACCTGGGTCAGCACCACGCGCCGGATGCCGGGGCTGCTGTCATTTTTAGCCTGTAGCCGGACCCAGAGCGTGAGCGGGTTGACGCTGCGGGCCAGCTCTTGGCGTAACTCGGCCCCGCGGATGCCGTTGCGCCGGGTGTGGGTTTCGGGCAGCCCGAGGCTGAGCAGCACGTTCAGCGCGGCCAGGGCCACGGCCAGCCGCAGCACGTAGGTCGCCTGCTGGGCGGGCGGCACGGCCAGCAGAGTCAGCAGCAGGCCGGCGGCCATTGGGCCCAGCACGAAGCCCAGCGAGATAATGGCGCCCTCCAGGCCCAGGTTGCGAAACAGCCGCTCCGGCGGCGAGAGGTCAGTGATGGCCGAGCGGGCCGTGGCGTACATGCCGTTGGTGAGGCCGTCGGACACGCGGTTCACGAAGTACAGCCCGGCCCGCACCGGCAGCAGCAGGACGTTGGCCAGCAGGGTGCCCACCGCCGAAAGAATAAAAATCGGCCGCCGCCCGTAGCCGTCGCTGAGCCGGCCCAGCAGGGGGGCCGAGAACAGCTGCACCCCCAGAAACACCCCCGTGCCCAACGAGAGCCACAACTGCGGCCGCGGCAGCCCGCGCACAAACTCCGGCAGCACCGGCCCCACCGCCGCGCCCACCACCACATCAACCAGCAGAATGGCGTAGAGCAGGGGCAGGCGGCGGTCAGCGGGCATAGTCAATAGCAAAACGGCGCTCGGCCGGCGGCCTAGCCCGAGGGCTTTTCCGACGCCTGGCCCATGGTAAGCGTGCCAGCAGGGGGTAGGCGCGCCGAAACGGTCCGGTTTGACGGCTTTTCCAGGCGTCGGACCGGTGGCCATTCGGTTCGATGGAATTAGCTAGGCAATTATCTCCTGTTGGCGCAGACAACCACCGGTCAGACGGTTGCCTAATTCCGAAACAGCTTTTTGTCGGCCCAGAACGTGCCCAGCGGCACCAGCGAGGCCAGGAAGCCCAATCCCATTTTGCCCGCCGACCAGCGCCGTTCGACCCCCTGCTGGATAAGCAAAAACACGTAGAGCACGAACAGCAGGCCGTGCGCCATGCCCACCTGCTTCACTGCCGCCGGCTGCTTGGCCAGGTATTTCAGCGGCATGGCAATGAGCAGCAAGACTAAAAATGAGACGCCTTCGAGAAACGCCACGAGGCGCAAACGGCCCAGACCGGTTAGGAGAAGTTCCTTCATAAAAAGCAAAAAAGCGCGACGAATGACCGCCGCGCTTTTCAAGACGTTTTCGCGTCGGAATTACGCTAAGTTATTGGAAGTAGCCTTGGCCGAGATAAACTCGCGGTTCAGAATGGCAATGTTTTCGAGCGAAATACCCACCGGGCACTCGGCCGCGCAGGAGCCGATGTTAGAGCAGGCCCCGAAGCCTTCCTTGTCCATCTGCGCCACCATGTTCTCGACGCGGCTTTTACGCTCGGCATTGCCCTGCGGCAGCAGGGCCAGTTGCGAAACTTTAGCCGAAACGAAGAGCATGGCCGAAGCATTTTTGCAGGCCGCCACGCAGGCGCCGCAGGCGATGCAGGTCGCGGCCTCGAAGGC
>CAXUEM010000342.1:0-792 GCA_964249885.1 uncultured Hymenobacter sp.
CTTTATACCATTTACTTACTCTATCATTTTTAATTTTTAATTCATAATTTTTAATTAAAGATGCAGGGTACGGTCGTCAAATCTACCGGTTCGTGGTACATCGTGCGGGAAGCCGTGGGCGGGCAGCTGCTGCGCTGCCGGCTGCGGGGCAAGTTCAAAATCAAGGGCCTGAAGGTGAGCAACCCGCTGGCTGTGGGCGACGAGGTGGAGTTTGAGGTGGAGCAGCAAACCGAGGGCGCGGGCGTGATTTTCGCCATCCGCCCGCGGCGCAACTACATCATCCGCCGCTCGGTGCACAAGAGTGAGCACGCCCACATCGTGGCCGCCAACCTCGACCAGGCCCTGCTGGTCGTCACGCTGGTGTCGCCGGCCACCTCGTTTGGTTTCATCGACCGGTTCTTGGTCACGGCCGAGGCCTACCACATTCCGGTGCGCCTGCTCTTCAACAAGGCCGACTTGTACGACGCCGAAACCGTCGAGTACCAGACCCAGATTGCTGATATGTACGCCTCGCTGGGCTACCCCAGCCACCTCTGCGCCGCGCGCACCGGCGCCGGCGTGCCCGAGATTGACGCCCTGCTGGACGGGCAGGTAAGCCTGCTCACGGGCCATTCGGGCGTAGGCAAAAGCACCCTCATCAATGCCTTGGTGCCGGACCTGGATTTGAAAACCGCCGAAATCAGCGCCTTTTCCGACAAGGGCGTGCACACCACCACCTTCGCCGAGATGCTGGAAGTGCGCCCCGGCACCTACCTGATTGACACGCCCGGCATCAAGGAGCTAGGCCTCGTC
>CAXUEM010000342.1:802-3228 GCA_964249885.1 uncultured Hymenobacter sp.
TACGAGAGCTACCTGAGCATGCTCAGCGGGGAGGACAACCGGCGGTAGCTGAGTTGTTCAGGTAAGATATTGGCAACTAGAGCTATTCGCGGACGACTAAGATGGCTGTCTCTTAACTTGGTGCCATGCCTACGCCTAAAAAGCCCCGGAAGCTGTGCCGACAATGCGGCACTGCCTGCGCCCGGCCCACCTACACCTACTGCTCAAACCGCTGCCAGCTGCATTACCAGCAGACGGTGAAAATCGAGGCGGGCACGGCTTCATCCTTCGCGTGGCGCAATTACCTGCTGCGCGCCAATGGACACCGCTGCGCCATATGCCAACTCGAAACCTGGAACGCCCAGCTCATCCCGCTCGAGTTGGACCATATAGACGGGGACGCCACTCGCAACACCCCTGAAAATCTGCGGCTGCTTTGCCCGAACTGTCACGCCCAAACCGATACGTATAAAAATCGAAACGCCGGTAATGGACGACATTACCGGCGCTTGCGCTACCAACGGGGGCAATCCTTCTGAGCCAGTGGAGGGAGTCGAACCCCCGGTGCGGTTACCCATCCTGATTACAAGTCAGGTGCAATCGACCACTATGCGACACTGGCGGGCTGGAAGCCGGAACAAATATAAGAAACTGTTCCGGCTTCCAGCCAAATTTAGTTAGCCGCGCACCACTTTCAGCTGCTTTTTCAGCTTCTCGATGCGCTGCTCCCCTTCCTTCATCCGGCCCTGGTACTCCTCGCGCAGCTGGTTGGCGTTCTTGGAGCGGGCGAAGAAGTCGAGGTTGGTTTGCAGGGTAGCGTTGTCGTTTTCCAGCTCCTGGATTTCCTTGCGCAGGGCCATTTCCTTGCGCGTGAGCAGCTGGCTGGCCTGGGGCCGGGCCTTGAGGCGGCCGACTTCGAGCTGAAACAGCAGCTCCGTACGCTCGTCATACGTCAGCTCGGGCACCTTGTCGAGGTACTTGCGCATCAGGGTCAGGAACTGCTCCTCGCCGCGGTCGGTGGTCTGGCGGCCATCGGTGTCGAAGGCCAACCAGTTGGCCACCTGGGCGCGGTAGCCTTCCAGGGTAGCGGGGTTATCAGCGCTGAGGGCGTCCACCTCGGTCGCTACCTGGGCCAGCAGCTCCTGCTGGGCGTTGCTGGCCTGCTCGGCCTGCACCTGGCGCTGCTGGGCCTGCTGCTTGGGCCGGTCGAAGAACGAGTCGCAGGCGGCGCGGAAGCGCTTCCAGATTTTATCGGCCTGCTTCTCCGGCACCCGGCCGATGTCTTTCCACTCCTTCTGCACCCGGATGATGGTCTGGCGGCCGGCTTCAAAGTCGTCGGAGGCCAGGGCTTCTTCGGCCTGGGTAATGAGGGCCAGCTTGGCTTGCAGGTTGGCCGTCTTCTCGTCGTCCATGGCCTTAAAGAAGTTGTTCTTTCGGGCAAAAAACGCCTTGTAGGCACTCCAGTACTGCTTGTTCAACGCCTCGGCCTGGTTGCGTGGGGCCGGCCCGGTGGCTTCCCACTCGGCCTTGATTTCCTGCAGCTCATCGGTTTTCGAGCGCCACAGGTTCACGCGGTCCGTCTCGAACTCGGCGAAGGGCAGCACCCGCTCCAGCAGGGCCTTCTTGATTTGCAGGTTGACTTTTTCCTCCGTCGAGCGCGCGTCGGCAAACTCCTTGCGGCGGTTGTGCACTACCTCCGAGGCGGCCAGGAAACGCTGCCACAGCGGCTCGCGCTGGTCGTTGGGCACGGGCCCGATGTTCTTCCACTCTTCATGCAGCTTCTTGAGCTCGTCGAGAGCCTTGTTGATGCCAGGCACGTCTTTCAGCGCCTCGGCCCGACCGATGAGGGCCTCCTTGGCGGCCTGGTTGCGGCGGCGGTCCAGGTCCTTGAGCTCATTGAAACGGCCCTGCTTGGCGTAGAAGATATCCAGCAGGCCGTGGTAGGTGTTCCAGAGCTCCTGCGAGTCGGTCTGGGGCACGGGGCCGGCGGCCTTCCACTCCTGCTGCAGAGCCTTCACCTTGGCCGAGCTATCCTTGGTCTCGGCGGCTTCCACCAGCTCGCGCAGGCGGTCTAGCAGGGCCTTTTTAGTCGTCAGGTTGTTGCCGCGATTGGCGTCTTCGGCCTTGCGGTCGCGCTGCTGGGCTTCGCGGAACTCCTGCATGGCCTTGTTTAGCTCGGCCTGGTTGGCCGGAGCCTGGAAGGCAAACTCCTTGGGCGCGTTGGCGTCGTCGGCAAATTTCTGGCGCGAGGCGGCGCGGGCGTTGCCCACGGCGGCCTCGTACTGGCGGTTGAGGTCCAGAATCTGCTGGCGGTTGCGGCGGGCATCGGGCCGGCGCAGCAGCTCCAGGATGAAGCCGGCCTGCTGGTCGAGGTCGAGAGTGGCAAAGTCGGCCGGCGCAGGCGTCTCCGACACGTAGTCGTCGCCCTCGGCCGCGCTGCCTTCCTG
>CAXUEM010000342.1:3238-3866 GCA_964249885.1 uncultured Hymenobacter sp.
CATAATCAGGGCCGTACTCTCGTCGGCGGCGGGCTGGATAACGGCCTCGTGCGAGGACGTAATGGACGCCGCAGCCTCCAGAGCTTGCTGCGGAGTCGCCTCCCCCTGCTGGCCGCCCGGCTGCGCGGTGCCAGCCGTCTGTTCGGCGCGGTGGGCATCCGCCAGGTCAGCAGCTACCTCGGCCGACTCGGTGTTGGAGGTGGGCAGCGTGGCCACGCCCTGGGGCATCTGCTCCAGCGTGGCCTCCAGGGTTTGGGCGTCGGCGGCCACCGGCAGCGGCACGACGGGCGCCACGGGGTGGTCGTGCTGGGCGGCCGATGCGCCGGTTTCAGTGTCGGAACTCAGGTTGGCCGGTTCCTCCTCGGTCGCGGCCGGGGCACCGCCGGCTACGCCGCTCAGCGCTTCCACTTCGGGGCTAAGCTCGCCGGCGGTGGGCGCCGGGTTTTCAGATTCTGCTTTGTCAGTGGGCAGCATGTCCTCGCCGTAGTGCGCCACGGCGCGGGCCAGCGGGGCCGAGAGCAGACCCTCGGTAGCGGGCAGGTCGGCGGGCAGGTGGCGGGCCGACTCCACGGCGGCCGCCACTTCGGGCGAGTCCGGCGCGTGGGCGGGCGTGGTCTGCTGGCTGACC
>CAXUEM010000343.1:0-3861 GCA_964249885.1 uncultured Hymenobacter sp.
GCACGGCTTGCTGGCTCTGGCCCAGCGAAGGGCCCAGCCAGGCCAGCAGCAGGCCCGCGCCGGCCAGCAGGCGCAGGGGCAGCTTCCAGCCCAGCCGGCCCGCGCCCTGGCCCAGCTGCCGCGCCAGCCGCCAGGTGCGCCGCCACTGCTGGGCCAGGAGCAGCAGCGCCAGCAGGGCCGCGGTCAGCCCCCCGCCAAAATCAGGATACGCGAAGGTCAATTAGGGTCAATTAGAAATAAGCAATACGCAACGAGCAGTTGCCGGGCCTTCGGGCGCTATCGGGCAGGACAACGCTGTCCAGCTCCGCAGAAAATCAGAAAACTACTGCCGACTAGCGCCTGGGGCGACGGGGCGCAACTAGGGTAGCCGCGGTGCACCGGCCAGCAGGGGGTAGGAGGCCGCCGCGGTCAGCGCCGGGCGCCCAAAGATAATTTTTTAGGGGCGAAACTGGCATTTGTGAAACCGGCCCGTATATTTGCACCCGCTTCGAGAGGAAGCGAACCAGCCAAACGGAGAAGTGGGTGAGTGGCTGAACCAGTAGTTTGCTAAACTGCCGTAGCTCTAAAGGTTACCGGGGGTTCGAATCCCCCCTTCTCCACTTTTCAGTTAAGAGTTATAAGTTAAGAGTTAGAAGGGCAAATGCCCGGCGCGTTTTAACTCTCAACTTATAACTCTTAATTCTTTTTTCGGGGTGTAGCGTAGCCCGGTATCGCGCCTGGTTTGGGACCAGGAGGTCGTAGGTTCGAATCCTGCCACCCCGACACAACCAACTAGGTTGAAGGCTTACGACTAGCCTTCAACCTTTTTGTTTTTCAGTGCCGGCCGGCTCGCCGGTTGCAGCCGCCGCCACCGGCCAGAATCAATCAGAATAAAGCATAAGACCCCGTAGCTCAGCTGGATAGAGCAACTACCTTCTAAGTAGTCGGTCATGTGTTCGAATCACATCGGGGCCACTCCAGCCGCCTTCGCCTTGCTGCGGAGGCGGTTTTTGCTTTTACAGGCTCACCGTATTTCTCCATGGCCGGGGCAAGGGGCAAGGGGCAATCCGGCGGTCCGGCGCCCTTAGCGCAGCAGAGAAGTGAGCTGCTCTACTATCACCGGCACACTCAGGGCGCCCATCACCACGACCACCACCCAGCCGGCGGCCAGCATCCAGCGAGGGTGGCGGTAGCTGCCCATCAGGCGGGGCCGGGTGGCGGCCACCAGCACAACGCCCAGGGCCACGGGCAGAATCAGGCCATTGAGGGCGCCGGCAAAAACCAGCAACTGCGCGGGCTTGCCCAACAGCACAAACACTGCCGTGGAAAGCACGATAAAAACCGAAATACAGGCCCGTTCATAGCGCGCAAACCCCGGGTGAAAGGTCTTGAAAAACGACACCGACGTGTAAGCCGCGCCCACCACCGACGAAATGGCCGCGCTCCACAAAATCACGCCGAACAGCCGAAACCCCACCTCGCCGGCCGCCGCCCGGAACACGCCGGCCGCCGGGTTGTCGGCCGCCAGCACGGCCCCGTGCTGCAGCACCCCCACGATGGCCAGAAACAGCACGAAGCGCATGACAGTCGAAATGACGATGCCGCTCAGGGCGCTGCGCGTCACCTCGGCCTGGCTTTCCGGCCCGCTGATGCCGGCGTCGAGCAGGCGGTGGGCGCCCGAAAACGTGATGTAGCCGCCCACCGTGCCGCCCACAATGGTGACGATGGCCGCCGCACTCAGCTTTTCGGGCAGCAGGGTGTGGTGCAGGGCCTGCAGCAGCGGCGGGTGCGCGCTGAAGGCAATGCCCAGCGTGAGCAAAATCTTAACCGTGCCCAGCACCTTGGTAAAATTATCGAGCATGCCGCCGATTTCGCGCACCCAAAAAAGCATCAGCGCCACCGCGCAACTCAGCAGCGCGCCCTGCTCGTAGCTCAGGCCCGTGAGCACGTTCAGGCCCAGCCCGCAGCCGGCAATGTTGCCGATGTTGAAGGCAAAGCCGCCCAAAATAACCAGCACGGCCAGCCCATAGCCCAGGCCGGGCAGCAGCTCGTTGGCCAGGTCCTGGGCCCGCCGCCGGCTCACGGTGAGAATGCGCCAGGTGTTGAGCTGCGCGCCAATATCGAGCACCACCGATACCAGAATTACAAACCCGAAGCTGGTGAGCAGCTGCTGGGTAAACACGGTAGTCTGGGTCAGAAACCCCGGCCCGATAGATGAATTCGCCATCAGAAACGCGGCGCCCAGGCTGGCCCCGCCCCACCAGCGGACTTTAGGCAGCGGCCTCATGCGCGGGGGGCCGTCGGGCGGCCGGCTTGCAGCGTGATGCCCGCCGCCCGCAGGGCGGCGTTCAGCTCCCGGGCAAACGCGAGGGCGTGGGGGCCGTCGCCGTGCAGGCACACGGTGTCGGCCCGCAGACTTACCGGCACCCCCTGCTGGCTTTGCACCTGGCCTTCCTGCACCAGGCGCAGCACCTGGGCCCGGGCCACGGCGGGGTCGGTTATCAGGGCGTCGGGCTGGCGGCGCGAAGTCAGGGTGCCGTCGGCCTGGTAGGTGCGGTCGGCAAATACCTCGTGGGCCGTTCGCAAACCCAGCTTTTCGCCCGCCCGGGTCAGCTCGCTGTTGGCCAAACCGTAGAGCAGCAGCTCGGGCTCCACCTTGTACACGGCTTCGGCAATGGCCTCGGCCAAATCGGCATTGGTGGCGGCCATATTATAGAGGGCGCCGTGGGGCTTGAGGTGGTGCAGCCGGCCGCCCTCGGCTTTGGCCACGGCCAGCAGGGCCCCCAGCTGGTACACGGTCAGCTCAAACGCCTCGGCCGCCGAAACGGCCAGCTCGCGCCGGCCGAAGCCCACCAAATCGGGCAGGCCGGGATGCGCGCCCAGCGCTACGCCCTGCGCCAGGGCCAGCCGCACGGTGCGCCGCATTACGCCCGGGTCGCCGGCGTGAAAGCCGCAGGCAATGTTGGCCGATGTCACGAAGGGCAGAATCTCGGCGTCCTGGCCCATGGTCCAGGCACCGAAGCTCTCGCCCAAGTCGCAGTTTAAGTCAACAGTAGAAGCTGGGGGCATAAGGATAAGCGGGGGTGAAGCGGGTACTCTTAGATGAGGTGAAAATACGGCAGCCCGGTCCCGCGGCGGCCAGAAGCCCGGCCCCGGACCGGCTGTCGTCGGCGCCAGCAGGGGGGCAGTCCTCCACCTGACTTGTTCACGCCTGCCCACTTATCGATAGCCAACGGCCCGCGCCAGCGCCCGCAGCTGCCGTTCCTGCGCAAGGTACAGCGCCTGCGCCTCGGCCACTGACACCGGCTCGAACCGCAAAGTTTGACCCGGTACGGCCTGCGCCAGGGCCGACCGGTCAGCGGAAATGACCTGGGCCAGCCGGGGGTAGCCGCCGGTGGTCTGGCAGTCGGCCATGAGCACTATGGGCTGCCCGCCGGCCGGCACCTGCACCGTGCCAAAGGTGACGGCGCTGGAAAGCAGCTCGGCCGCGGCGGTGCGCACCAGTGCCGGCCCTCGCAGGCGGTAGCCCATGCGGTCAGCGGCGGCTGTGATGGTGAAGGGCCGCTGCCAGAAATCAGCCCGGCTGGCCTCCGCAAACTGTTCATACTCTGGCCCGGCCACGGCCCGAATCATCGGCTGAGCCGGCGGCCGTGGGTCCAGCGCTGGTCCGGGCATCCAACTCGCGGCCTGCCAGGAGGCGCCCGTCGGCTTGCTTTGGCTCATCAGGTTTTGATGCAGGCGCTGGCCAAGGGCACTGGCTGCTCCCACCGGCAACTGGTCGCCGGTTTGCAGCGCCCGGCCGTGCAGGCCGCCCAGGCCAGCGCGCAGGGCGGTGGCGCGGCTGCCCAGGAAATAGAAGCCGAACCCGCCCCAGGCTTTCGG
>CAXUEM010000344.1:0-935 GCA_964249885.1 uncultured Hymenobacter sp.
GCGCTACGCCCAGGGCAAGGTGGAGCTGCCCGGCGGCATCAGCACGCTGCAAGACCCTAACGGCTTCCGCTACCTCGATTCGGCCCAGAGCCGGCGGGTGCTGACCCGCTACTGGGGCAACCCCGACGGCCAGAGCCTGGGCATGCTCTTCCCGGCCGGCACCAACCCGCTCGATGAAGGCAGCTGGGCCTACGTCATTCAGTACGACGAAATGGGCCACGTCAAGGATGACGATGCCGACGACATCAAGAAAGACGAGCTCCTTCCACAAATTCAAAAAAATATGCTGGAAGGCAACCAGGAGCGCGAGGCGCAGGGCTACGAAACCGTGAAGCTGCTCGGCTGGGCCTCGCCGCCCTACTACGACAAAACCAGCCACACCCTGCACTGGGCCAAGCTGCTGAACTTCGGCCAGGCCCCGCAAAACACGCTCAACTACAACGTGCGCATCCTGGGCCGCAAGGGCGTGCTGGTGCTCAACGCCGTGGGCTCGCCCGACAAGCTGCCGGCCATTAAGGCCAGCATTCCGGGTCTGCTGGCCGCCGTGAGCTTCAACAAAGGCCAGCAGTACACCGACTTCAACGCCGACCTCGACGAGGTGGCGGCCTACGGCATCGGCGGGCTGGTGGCGGGCAAGGTGCTGGCCAAAGTCGGCCTGTTTGCTTTGGTACTCAAGTTCTGGAAGCTGCTGCTGGTAGCCGCCGCCGCGGCCTGGACCGGCGTGAAGCGGTTACTAGGTCGCAAAGACGAAACCGACCTCGTGCCGGCCGGCGGCCCCCCTGCTGGCGACGATGAAACCCTACCCAACACGCCCAACGACGCGCCGCGCGCCTAGCCGCTACCGCCGATTTCTGCGTATCGAACGGGGTCCGGCCGGGCCACGTACGGCCCGGCCGGACCCCGCAGCTGTATGCTGAAAATTATTCGCGCGCTTT
>CAXUEM010000344.1:945-1371 GCA_964249885.1 uncultured Hymenobacter sp.
TTGGGCGGCCCCCCCGGGGGCCCCCCGCCCCCCCCCGGCGGGGGGGCCCCCCCCCCGCTGCTGTATGCTGAACTTTCTGCGCGAGCTTTTCCGAAAGAATACCTCTACCCTGCTGGCCATGCTGGCCCTGGTGGCCGTGCCCCTGCTGGGTTCCTCGGCCCTGCTGGGCTGGCTTTATCAGCAGCCCGGCCTGCTCGAAAACCTGAGCTGGCCGGCCACGCTGCTGTATTTTGGGGTTATTGCCTTCACCATGGCCTTTGCCCTCACGCCCACCACGTTCGTGGCCATCGTGACGGGTTACTACTTCGGCTGGGCCGGGCTGCCGAGCATGGTGCTGGCCTACCTGCTGGCCGCGCTGGTGGGCTACGAGCTGGCCCGCCGCCTCGACCACGGCAAGCTGCTGGGCTTCATCCAGCACTTCCCCAA
>CAXUEM010000344.1:1381-3843 GCA_964249885.1 uncultured Hymenobacter sp.
CCCCAAGGCCGATGCCGTGCTGGCCGAGCTGAAAAACGAGAGCTGGCAGCTGATTCTGCTCACCCGCCTCTCGCCGGTGCTGCCCTTCGCCCTCATGACGTTTGTGCTGGCCCTGGTACAGGTGCCGCGCCGGCGCTTTCTGCTGGCCTCGGTGCTGGGCATGCTGCCGCGCAGCCTTTTTTTCTACTGGCTGGGTACGCAGGCCCAGGATGTGCTGGCCCTGCTGCGCCACCCCGACGAGAGCCAGCTGAGCAAAATCCTGCTGCTGCTGCTGGTGGCCGCGTCGCTGTTTGGGTTATTCATAGTGTTCAATCAGGCTCTGAAACGGGCCCTAAAACGCAGCAGCGACTTAAAAATGGAAGCTTGAAAGCCAGCCGGTTGCCAGTGCGCAGGCGCTTTTCTGCCCACAAAAGCGCCTTATAATTTGCAGAACCGATTTTTCAGCCCTTATCTTTGCACTCCCAACGCGGGAATTGGTTGTGTAGCTCAATTGGATAGAGCATCTGACTACGAATCAGAAGGTTTAAGGTTCGACTCCTTACACGACCACAAAAAAGGCCCTCACAGCAATGTGAGGGCCTTTTTTATTTATTCCGTGCCAGTTTGGGTGTCAATTGGCCGCAACTGTGGGCTTAGAGATTACACTTGGGCCAGCAGACTTGCGCGCCCGAAAACTCCTGATTCTATTTTCCGGCGTAGCCGCAGCGCAGGTGAGGACCCTCGCGGCCTTGATGTCTGCTTGATGACTGTGGGGCGCGGCGGACTGCTGGCCTGGTTCTGCAGTAGGTGGCAGTTAAGCCGCCAGGCAAGCTGCCCGGTATGTGCAAACAATTGCTTATTTAGCAAGCCCGTAAGGTGTCCTTGCTCCGGTTCCGTGCGGCCGCGCCCATGCTGCTCATTGCGTTGCGACCGGAGTATCAGCTGTCGGTAGACCAGGGCAAAAACCGGCTGTTCTACCAGAATTTCGCCGCCATGCAGTTTGCCCGAGCGCTGCCGCACTACGTGGCCGACTGGCAGGCCGCGCTAACGCAGATGCAGCCCGGCTTTACGGTGCTCAGCGACATGCAGGTGGTGAACCAGGGCAACCAGGCCCTGCTGGCCGGATTCCGGGCCGTCGAGCAGCTGCTGGTGGCGCGCGGGGTGCGCCTGCTGGCCGAGGTGCACATGCCCGGCCTGCCCACCCGCGTTTCCTCCCACGACATCAGCCACGCCCAAGTGATGCCGGTGCGGCACTTTCTGAGCGTCTGGGAAGCCCTGCAGTTTCTGGACGAGCCAGGCTGAGGCCCCCACCGACGCGGATGGCCCCAACGATTCTGGCCGCTTGCCTGTTATAGGCCCGGCCCCCGCCGTACCTTTGCCTTCGCGGCTGCCGGCAGGGGCGGCCGTTTTCGTGTACCGCATCTTGCTTTTCATGCCTGACATTATTTCCACTGATATCTGCATCGTGGGCGCCGGCCCGGTGGGCCTGTTTGCCGTTTTTGAGGCCGGTTTGCTCAAGCTCCGCTGCCACGTAGTTGATGCCCTGCCCCAGCCCGGCGGGCAGCTGTCCGAGATTTACCCCAAAAAGCCGATTTACGACATTCCGGGCTTTCCAGAGGTGCTGGCCGGCGACTTGGTTACCAATCTGATGAAGCAGATTGAGCCGTTCAAGCCCACCTTCACGCTCGGCGAGCGGGTCGAGCGGTTTGCCAAGCTCGATGACGGCTCCTTTCAGCTCTACACTTCCGACGGCACCGAGATTCACTGCAAGGCCGTGGCCATTGCCGGCGGCCTGGGCTCGTTCGAGCCCCGCAAGCCGGCCGTCGAGAACCAGGAGCGCTTCGAGGGCGGCAAGGGCGTGCACTACATGGTGCGCGACCCCGAGCATTTCCGTGATAAGAAAATCGTCATTGCCGGCGGCGGCGACTCGGCCCTGGACTGGACCAACTTCCTGGCCAACGTGGCCGCCGAGGTGACGCTGGTGCACCGCGGCACCACCTTCCGCGGTGCCGCCGACTCGGCCGAGAAGGTGAAAACCCTGGCCGAGGCTGGCAAAATCAAGCTCGTGCTGTCCTCTAACGTCACGCACCTGCACGGCAACGGACACTTGGAACAAGTCACCATCACCGGCAACGACGGCACAGCCGAAACCGTGGCCCTGGACTCGTTTATTCCGCTTTTCGGCCTCACGCCCAAGCTTGGGCCCATCGGTGAGTGGGGCCTGGACATCGAGGACGACGCTGTGAAAGTCGACACCCTGGACTACAGCACTTCGCTGCCCGGCGTGTACGCCATCGGCGACATCAACACGTATCCGGGCAAGCTCAAGCTCATTCTCTGCGGCTTCCACGAAGCCGCCCTCATGTGCCAGGGTGCGTTCAAGTACATTTTCCCCGACAAAAAATACACGCTCAAGTACACCACCGTGAACGGGGCACCTTCTCTTTAAAATAGAATTATAAATTAAAAATTATGAATTATAA
>CAXUEM010000345.1:0-3841 GCA_964249885.1 uncultured Hymenobacter sp.
TAGCAGCAGGCAGATGGGGCAAACAGGCCGCGGGTGAAAGGTAGGAGCCGCGAGCCCGCCGGGCCTGTCTGAACCCGGGGCGGTTAAATTAGTTAAAGCAAACCCGCGCTCCTGCCCGGCCGGCCATCCGTCTTATGTCTGACCTTCCCGCTAAAAAATCCAAACACGCCGCCCTGGCCCGCCCCGACCTGGGCGAGTTCGGCCGCCACGAGCTGGCCATCCTCGGCGCGCCCTGCAGCCTTATCCAGCAGCTGGCTCAGGACCTGGCCCGGCACCTGAGCCCGGCCCTGCGCGTGGCATACGTCGACGCCGACCACGCCAGCCACGACCAGGAAACGGCCGCCGCCGAGGAAGCCGGCTTTGCCGGAAGCGCCTTTTCGGCTGAGCTGACCGACAAAATCAGCTTCCGCCAGCTGCACACGCGCCGGATGCTGGATAAATTTTCGCAGCCCGAGCTGCTGGCCCACGAAAGTCTGGTGCTGGTGAATGGCAACCACTTCCGCGCCCGCCAGCAGCTTATCATTCTCGACCCGCGCAAGCCGCTGGACAAGAAGCTCGACCGCCTGACCGACGTGCAACTGATTCTGCTCAGCGAAAGCCAAACCGAGCTGCCCGACTACCTGCGCGCCCACCTGCTGGCCGCCGACCGGCCGCTGCCGCCCCAGCTGCGCCTGACTGATATGGCCGGCCTCGCTGCGTTCGTGCAAAGCTGGTACGCGGCAGCCGTGCCGCCGCTGCGGGGCCTCGTGCTGGCCGGCGGCCTGAGCCAGCGTATGCAAACCGACAAAAGCCGGCTGAACTACCACGGGCAGGAGCAGCGCGCCCACACGGCGGCCCTGCTGGCCGCCGTCTGCCAGGACGTGCACATTTCTGGCCGCCCCGAGCAGCTGGCCGACTTGCCCGCCGGCCTGGCGCCGCTGCCCGACAAGTTTTTGGGTCTGGGGCCCGTCGGCGGCTTGCTTACGGCGTTCCAAACCGACCCCAACGCCGCCTGGCTGGTGCTGGCCTGCGACCTGCCTTTTCTAACCTCCGCCACACTGGATTATCTGGTGCAGCACCGGCAGCCCGGCCGCGCCGCCACCGCGTTTCAAAGCCCCGAGAATGAGTTTCCCGAGCCGCTCATCACCATCTGGGAGCCGCGCAGCTATGGCCCGCTGCTGCGGTTTTTGAGCCTGGGTTACTCCTGCCCGCGCAAGACGCTGATTAACTCGGACATAGAACTGCTGCGGGCGCCCCGGCCCGAAGAGCTGCGCAACATCAATACGCCCGACGAAGCGGCCGCGGTGCGAGCCGAGTTGGGCGTAAAGCAATAAGCGAAACGCCAAAAGCGGTTATGCCGAGCGCGGCGAACCGCAGGACGTTCTTTTAGGCGCTCCTACTGCTTGTTATTGCTTGTTTTTTAGCAGCCGGGCCGCTTCGCTGGCGTTTTCGGCTACTTGGCCCAGGTAGTCGCCGGCGGTGTAGCCCTTGCGGAAGCGCAGCGGCTTGAGGCGTTTGCCTAAGGCCTCGACGGCCATTTCGTGGTCGAGGGCGTTTTCGCTTTCGGCCAGGAAAATAGTGGCCACGCCGTTGCCGATAAAGTTGGTGATGGAGCGCGCTTCGGACATAAACCTATCCACGCCCAGCAGCAGGGCCAGCCCTTCCACGGGAATGACTTTGAGAGCCGTGAGCGTGCTGGCCAGCACTACGAAGCCGCTGCCGGCCACGCCCGCCGCGCCCTTGCTGGTCACCATCAGGATGCCCATCATGGTCAGAATCTGGCCGCCGGATAGGTCGACGTGGAAGACCTGAGCCAGAAACAAGGTGGCCAGCGAGAGGTAAATAGTGGTGCCATCGAGGTTGAAGGAGTAGCCCGTGGGCACCACTAGGCCCACTACCGGCTGGGCGCAGCCCATGCGCTCCAGCTTCTCCATCAGGCCCGGCAGGCCGGCTTCGGACGACGAGGTGCCGAGCACAATCAGCAGTTCGGCCTTGATGAACTTCAGAAACGACCACATGCCGATGTTGCAGTAGCGCAGAATGCCACCCAGAATAAAGAAAATGAACACCGCCATGGTCAGGTACACCGTCACCATGAGCTTGCCCAGCGGCAGCAAGGTGGCAATGCCGTACTTGCCAATCGTGAAGGCCATGCCGCCGAACGCGCCGATGGGCGCAAACAGCATCACCAGGTGCAGGCCCCGAAACACGTAGGTCGAGGCCACTTTCAGGCCGTGGATAATGGGTTTGCGCCCGGCGTATTTGCTCAGGATAATGCCCAGCACGATGGCGATGATGAGGACCTGCAAGGTCAGGTTATCGGCCAGAAACTTCGTCCAGGAAAAGGCCTCGGCCCGCTTCGTGAACTCGCCCACGGCCGCCGTGCCGGCGCTGGCCGGCATGCTCACGCCGTCGCCGGGCCGCACCACGGCCGCCACCGCCACCCCGATAAACAAGGCCAGCGTGGTGACTATCTCGAAGTACAGCAGGGCCTTGCCCCCAATGCGGCCCACCTTCTTAAGGTCACCCATGGTGCTGATGCCCAGCGTGATGGTGAGGAAAATGATGGGGTTGATGAACAACTTCACCACGTCGATGAAGCGCTTGCCCAGCACCTCCATCTGCACGGCCGTGGCGGGCGCGAAGTGGCCCAGCAGGGCCCCGGCCACAATGGCCAGCAGCACCCACACGGTCAGGTTGCGGGCTAATTTTTTCAGTTTCATAGCGTTTGGTTGAGGGCTGTTTTAAAGCGGCAATGGAAAGAATTCCCCGCTGGACTTTCTCCGGTCATGCTGAGCTTGTCGAAGCATTTCGCCTGGAGAGGTAATTCAATCATTCAAAAATGCTGAAGTTAGTGCTGCTCATTGCTGCTCATTGTCGCAGCCACCAGCCCAGCAGAGCCACCAGCGGCAGCGAGAGCGGAATGCCCAGCCCCACCATCTGCGCGGCCAGGGGCGGGTCGAGGCCGTAGCGCTCGGCAATGGCGGCGGCCGTGTTCATGGGCCCCAGGGCCGCGCCAATGACGCAGACCTCCACCGCGACCCCCTGCTGGCCGGCCAATCCGCGGTACACTGCCCACACCAGCAGGGGGGCCAGCAGCAGCTTGTAGCCCAGCCCGATTCCCAAGGCCCGGCTTTGCGCCCGCGGCACGGCCAGCTGCAGCTGCAGGCCCACCGAAAGCAGGGCAATAACCGGAAACGGGGCACTGAGCTTCTCCGGCACGATCTTCGCGCTTTCCGCAGGGAGAGCAGCCAGCACGCCGCGCACCAGCGCCGGGTGCCGGTAGCCCGCCAGATTAGCTCCCAGCGCCAGCACGAACGCCAGAAACGGCGGAAACCGCAGCACATGCAGGCCTACGGTGCGCCAGGCCGGCGCCGCTGCGCCGTACCAAGAGGCCACCGCCACACCCAATGTCACGGACAGAAGAATCGAGCCCGCCAAGCTCATCACAATGCCCAGCTCCAGCCCGGCCTTGCCGTAGAGCAGCTCGAAAATCGGAAACCCGACAAACGAAATACTGCTGATGCCGCCCGTGAGCACCAGCGCGCCCACCGTGCCGCGGGGCAGCGCCAGCCGCCGCCCTACCGCCTCGAAAAACAGCCAGCCCGCCCCAAAAATGAGCCAGGGCATGAGCACGGGCAGCAAAAACCGCTCGTCCAGCCGGGCCTCGGCCAGGTGCAGAAAGGTGAGCGCCGGCAGCAGCACCGCCAGCAGCACCTGATTGAGCACCGTGTGCGCCCCCGGCGGCACCACCCGAAAGCCCCGCAACGCCGCTCCCGCCGCCAGGCACACCAGCAGCAGAAGCAGGTTGGTCATGGGATGGGAGGCGTTAGGGAGAGCTAAAAGAACGTCATGCAGCGCG
>CAXUEM010000346.1:0-3821 GCA_964249885.1 uncultured Hymenobacter sp.
TTGCCCGGCTGTTCGGCAGAAAGTAGCGCGCCCGTCTGAACGATTTGACAAAGCCAGCAGGGTATCGCGAAGCAGACCGCACAGGGTAGCAGAGCAAGGCGGGGCAATTTATGCAACTATGATGCATTAATTGCCCCGCCTTACCCACTTGAATTATGCAACATTGCTGCTAAACCTTGCTATCCCCCCTGCTGGCACTGCCCACAGGTGCCCCAGAGCAGGTAGTCGCGGCGCTGGGCTACGAAGCGGCCGGGCAGAGTTACGGCCGGAATAGCCACCTGGCTCAGGCAGAAGGTGCGCGCACAGGCCTCGCATTTGAAGTGCACGTGGTTGTCAAAGTGGGCGCCGGGGCTGCATTCGATGGAGCAGGCCGCGTAGCGCACCACGTCGGTTTCGTCGGCCACGCGGTGCAGCAGCCCCTGCTGCTCCAGGCTGCGCAGGGTGCGGTAGAGGGTGATGCGGTCGGTGCCGGAGCCCAGCTCCCGCTCGATGTCGGCGCTGGCCAGGGCGTAGGGCTTGCCACTGAAGGCCTGCAGCACGGCCCGGCGCGTGGGCGTGGGCCGCAGCCCGTGCCGGGTCAGGGTTTGGGCAAGCGTATCGGGAGCAGCGGGCATGAGAGGTAGGGCTAGATATGGCAAGCTAACGGACAATTTTTGAATTCTGCAACCCGGTTGCCGACGGGCGCTGATTGTTTTTCAAGACCGCGCGAGGTAACGTCACACTTTCATAGCTGCACGACTCCGCCTGAGCTTTCACAGATAGCCTTTCACTCCCGGGAAGCAGACCGACCGGCGTGCGGGGGCACTTACAAGCACAAAAGGCCTTCCCGTTGCGGGAAGGCCTTTGTTGGGGCTGCGCTTTTAGTAAATAGCCCGCCGCTGCTAGGGCGCGCGGTATTCAAACTTCACCCGGCCAATGCCGCCCGTAGCACTGGGCCGCACCGCCACTATGCGCAGCAGGGCTGGCTCGGCCCCGCGGACGCGCACGGCAAATACGTCGCCCACGGCCACCGGGCCCAGGTCGGCGCTCAGGCTGCTGGCAGGGGCGTTGACGAGCAGCTGCGCAACAGTGCTGGCACTGGCGGTAGCGAAGGGCGTAGCCGCGATTTGAGTGGCGGTCAGGCGCAGGTAACGGGTGGTGTTGGGCGCATTTAGGGTGAGCGCGCCGGCGGCGCTCAGGCCACTCACCTGTAGGTCTTTGGCGGTGGCAGCGCTGGCGGCGGGCTCGTTCAGGCCAGTGCGGAGGTTAAAGGCCAGCGAATCGGGCGTCGAGCCGGCCCCGAAGCTGAGCGTGCCCCGGCGCACGGCTCCGAGCGGCGCGGGAGCGGCCACCGTCACGGGTGCGGTGGTGAGCACAGCGGGGGTAGCCAGCCCGGCGAAGGCCACGAATCGAAACGTGACGGCCTGCCCGGCCGTGGCACCGGCCGGCACGCGCACGTCCACGGTGCGGGTGTTGGCCGCGCCGGCCGTGGGCGCCAGCACCCGCGACTGCCGCACGAAGGCGTCGGTGCCTACCTGAGCGTAGGCTACGAGGCTGTCCACGCTCTTGAACAAGCGGGCCGGGGCCGTTACCGGCGGGGCCGAGACACCGCCCTCATTCAGCACCAGCGCGTAGCCGATAACGTCGCCCGCGACCTGCCCATTGGCACCCAGGTTATTGCGGTAAGTGGCGGCCGGTGTGCCGGCCCGCAGCGTGGGCGCGCTGGCCACGGTGTACGTGAAGCGCCGCAGGCGGGTGCCGCCGTTCTGGAAGGTCGTGGTCAGGTCCACGCGCACGGGCAGGGCATTGGCCAGGCCAGCAGGCACGATGTAATCCAGCCGCTGCACGGTGAGGCCCGCCGCGGGCTCAAACGTACCACCACCGGCCGGCACCGTGGCCACCACAGCCGAGTCCTGGCGATTGACAACCTGAAACACGGTGATGTCGCGCAGGTTGTCGGCCGCGTTGTAGGCCACGGCTACGGGCACCCGCTCGCCGGGCGCGAACTTCAGGGCTGCCGCCGGCCCACCGGTGGGCGGCACGCCCAGCACGAACGCGCCGGGCTCGCCGGTTTTGGTGAACAGCTCGTCGGTCTTCTTCTCACAGCCGGCCAGCAGGCCTGCCACGGCCAGCGCCGGCAGCAGCCGGGCCGCGCGCCAGCAGGGGGGTAGGGAAAAAAGTGGGGTCATAATCATAAGGCAAAGTCAGGGAAAAGGAAGCTGGGCGCCGGGGCCGCTAGCGCCGGGCTGGTGGTAGCGGCGGGAAAGCGGGAGCGGCGGGTGGCGACGGGAGCAACAAGTGCTTTTCATGTCAGAGACAGGAGACGTTAGACTTGAGACATGAGAGTCAAAACTGCTTATTGGACCACTTCTCAAGTCTCATGTCTAGCGTCTCCTATCTTATCAGGGCATGTCGAACCAGAGCGGCTTGGTGATGTATTCCTCGTTGTTGGCGGCGCCGGCGTCGGCAAAAAGCTTGGCCACGGCGTTGGGGTTACACGAAACCTCGGGGGCGCCGGGCAGCAGGCGGCGCGGGTAGCGGCGGGTGGGGTCAGCCTGGCCCGAGATGACGGACGGCACGCCCGTGCCAGTAGGATAGGCAAAGTTGACGTAAATGCTGGGGCTGAAGTCCAGCCGGCGCAGGTCCGACCACGAGTCGGGGTTGAGGAACATGGCGATGTATTTCTGCTCCATGATGGGGCGCAGGCTGGTCAGGGCTGCCTCGTTTTGGGGCACGGCGGCGCTGGCCAGGTAAGTATTGATTTGGGCTTCAGAGATGGCCGGGAACGTGATGGCCGGCAGTGAGAGCACCGCCGACGAAGTGCCGCCGACGCCGATTTTGCGCATGTGCGCCCGGATGCCTTCGCGCAGCGCGGTCAGGGCGCGGGTTTTGTTGCCGGCCCGGTAGGCGGCCTCGGCTTCGATGAACTTCAACTCGTGGTAGGTGATGAGCTCAAAGTAGCCCAGGTCGCGGGCGTACCAACTGGCATAGAAGTCAGTCGTGGTCGAGTTCGGCGCCAGGTTCACGGTCGTGGAGGTGCCCTCGCCGGGGTTTACGCCCGTGCTCGTGGTAGGCGCCATGATGCCGAAGCGCGGGTCCACGACGCCCGGGAACGTGCTGCCGTTGAGGTAGCGGATGAAGTTAAGCGAGTAAGTGGCGGCCCCGAAGTTGGCGCGGGTGGGCCCGAAGATGTTGGTCGTGCCCACGAGCGGGGCCACCGCCACCTGGAACTGCAGCTGCGCGTCGTCGGCCGTAGACTGGAACGCCTGGTCGCAGAGGACGAGCACGGCGGCCGGGTCGTAGGTGCTTTTCTTGGTCAGGTGCTGGGCCTGCCGGGCCTTGAGGGCGTAGGCCAGCCGAATCCAGCGGGCGGTGTTGCCGCGGTAGAGGATGTCGCCGCTTTCGCTGGGCAGGGTGCTGTAAAGGGGGCGGAAGTTCTGAGCCGGGTCCTTGCGCATCTCCACCACGCCCTCGTCGAGCAGACGGTTGATGGTCTGGTACAACTCGGGCTGGGGGTCGTACTTGGGCGTGTAGTTGGCCCCGCCCTGGTAGGCCTCGGAGAAGGGCACGTCGCCGAGCATGTCGGTGGCGTGGGCCAGCAGCATGGCCTGCATAATCTTGCCGGCCCCCACGTAGTAGGGCGAGCCCTCGGCCTCGGCGGCGGCCGTCATGAGCGGGATGTTGCCACCGGCCTGGAAATAGGAAAAATTAAACGTATTGGTGCTCTGCGCGTTGGTGAAGTTGTACTGGTCGTTGCCGCCGCTGTTGCGGGTGCGGCTGACCAGGTACTGCGTGATGAAGGGCGTGCGCAGGGCCGTGAACGTCTGGGCCTGCGCCGTCTG
>CAXUEM010000347.1:0-3819 GCA_964249885.1 uncultured Hymenobacter sp.
ACCCCCGGCTGGCTGTTTGCTGGCGCGGTGAAAGCCAGCCAGCCGGGGGTGGCTGCCCTCGGCTGTCCGGGCTAAATCCGGCCGGCACTTCCCTCGTCACTTCACCCGCCGGCCCCTTCTCTGATGACCCTGCGCCAACAAACCGACGCCTTCGCCGCCGCGCTGCAAGCTGTATACCCCGCCGCCGAAGCCGCGGCCATTGCCGGCCTGGTCGTGGAGCACCTGCTGACTCTCACGCCTTTGCAGCGGCGCCTGCAGGCCGCCACGGCCGCCTCCGAAAGACTCGCGCAGCAGCTGCCTCCCCTGCTGGCCCGCCTGCTGGCGCACGAGCCGGTGCAGTACGTGCTGGGCACCGCCTACTTCGCCGGCCTGGACCTGGAAGTAACGCCCGCCACCCTCATTCCGCGCCCCGAAACCGAGGAACTGGTGCGCCTGATTGAAACCGAGCAGGCCGGCCGGCCGGGCCTGCGCGTGCTGGATGTGGGCACCGGTTCGGGTTGTCTGGCCCTGGCGCTGGCCCGCAGCCTGCCGCAGGCCGAGGTGCTGGCCGTGGATATTTCGGCCGAAGCGCTGGCCGTGGCCCGGCGCAACGCCGCGAAATATGCGCCGCAGGTACAGTTCGTGCAGCTCGACATTCTAACCCAAACCCCGGCCATCTTGCCCGGCACGCTAGCCTTGCTGGTGAGCAACCCGCCCTACGTGCGCGAGTCGGAGCGCCCACTCATGCGCGACAACGTGCTGGCCTGGGAGCCCGCCACAGCCCTGTTCGTGCCGGATAACGACCCGCTGCTGTTCTACCGCCGGCTGGCTCAGCTAGGCCAGGAGCTGTTGCGGCCCGGTGGCGCAGTTTATTTGGAAATTAACGAAGGGCTAGGCAGTGAAACTGCCGATTTGCTGGCAGGGCAGGGATTCGAGCAGGTGCGGGTGGTAGCCGATATGTTCGGGCGCAGCCGCATGGTGCGGGCTACACGCACTTGAGTAAGCCGGCCTTTCCATTGCGGGCGGTCAGCCTTTGATGGAAAATTGCACGAAAAAAGCCCGCTGTCAAGGCGAGCTTTTTTGTGATTTTCGGTCGGGCTGAGCTACAAATTCGCCAGCACGAAGTTGGTCATCTGCCGGTAGAGGTGCAGCGTGGTGTTGCCGCCGTAGATGCCGTGGTTGCGGTTGGGGTAATACAGCGTCTGGTAGTCCTTGTTGGCCTTAATCATGGCCTCGACCCAGGCCACCGAGTTCTGGAAGTGCACGTTGTCATCGCCGGTGCCGTGAACCAGCAGGTACTTGCCCTTCAGGTTCTGGGCAAACTGCACGGGCGAGTTGTCATCGTAGCCGCCGGGGTTTTCCTGGGGCGTTTTCAGGTAGCGCTCGGTGTAGATGCTGTCGTAGTAGCGCCAGTTCGTGACCGGCGCCACCGAGATGCCCATCTTAAACAAATCGGGGTTTTTGGTTAGGGCCAGCGCCGTCATGTAGCCGCCGAAGCTCCAGCCCCAGATGCCGATGCGGCTTTTGTCCACGTAGGGCAACGTGCCCAGGTACTTGGCCGCCTCGCCCTGGTCGATGGTTTCGAGCTTGCCGAGCTGGGCGTAGGTGCTCTTGCGGAAGGCCCCGCCGCGAGCGCCGGTGCCGCGGTTGTCCACCGATACCACCACGACCCCCTGCTGAGCCAGGTACTGGTGCCAGAGGTAGTTGCGCAGCGAGATGCCGCCGCCGGTGTTGTCGGCCACGGTCTGCGAGCCGGGGCCGCCGTACACGTACATCAGCACCGGGTATTTCTTGCTGGCGTCGAAGTTGGCTGGCTTGAGCATGGAGCCGTTGAGCTGCACGCCCTCGCCCGTCTTAAAGGAGATGAACTCCATTTTGCCCAGGTTGTACTGGCTCATGGTCTGGCGTAGCTTGGCGTTGTCTTCCAGGGTTTTCACCAGCTTGCCGGTGGCGCCCTCGCGCAGGCTCACCACGGCCGGCACGCCGGCACTGCTGTGGGTATTGAGGAAGTAGCGGCAGTCAGGGCTCATGTTCACGGCGTCAGTGCCGGTGCCGGGCTCGCTCAGGCGCTGGGCTTTGCCGCCCTTCAGACTCACGCGGAACAGGTGGCGCTCCAGCGGGCTGGTGCCGGGGCTCACGTAGTACACATAGCCGCTTTTCTCGTCCACGCCCGCCACGCTGCTCACTTCGCCGGGGCCTTTGCTGAGCTGCTGCCGGAGCTTGCCGCTCATGTCATACAGATACAGGTTGCGCAGGCCGTCGCGCTCCGAAGTAAACAGAAACTGCTTGCCACCAGCTAGATAGCGCAAATCGTCGTCGGCAATTTCCAGGTAAGCCGGGTCAGTTTCGGTCAGCACCACCTTGCCCTGGCCGCTGCCGGCGTTGGCATGAATGATTTCGAGCTTGTTCTGCAGGCGGTTGAGGCGGCGAATGCTGAGCTGCCCCGGCGTCTGCGTCCACATCACCCGCGGGATGTACTGGTCTTTTTCCGGGCCCACGTCCATCTTCACGGCGCGGCCGGCCGCCACGTCGTAGGTGCTCACGCCCACGGTCGAGTTTTTTTCGCCCGCCTTGGGGTACTTGTAGGTGTAATCTTTCGGGTAAAGCCCGCCCCAGAGCTGCATGTCGTACTCCGGCACCTGGCTTTCGTCGAAGGTGTAGTAGGCGATGTACTTGCTGTCGGGCGACCAGAAAAAGCCCTGGGCGAAGCTGAATTCCTCCTCGTACACCCAATCCACGCCGCCGTTGATAATCTTGTTGCGCACGCCGTCGCTGGTCACGGCTTTTTCCTGCATCGAGGCTAAATCGGTCAGGAACACGTTGTTGTCGCGCCCGAAGGCCACGCGCTGCCCGTCGGGCGAGAACGTGGCGTAGCTCTGCTTGCCGCCGGCGCTGAGCGGGGTCAGCTTCTTGGCCGTGCGGTCGTACACGTAGTAGCTGGCCTTGGCGCTGTGCCGGTAAATGGGCTCAGTATCCGTCGTGAACAGAATTTTCTGCTCGTCGGCGTTGAAGCTGTAGCCGTCCACGGCCAGCGCCTTGCCGTCCAGCCGCAGCGCATCAGCCGGCACCAGGGTTTGCACGGCTTTGCCGGTGGCTACTTCGTACTGCACCAGGCTGCCCGCGTCCAGGGCGGCGTAGTAGCGGCCGTCTTTCATCCAGTCGAAGCCCGGCACGGCGGCGGCCCGGAACGTGGGCTTGCTGAATACGTCTTCGAGGGTGAGGGGCAGCTTTTGCTGCGCGGCGACGGGCGCAGAGGTCGGGCCGGGTAGCAGGGCCGGGCCGTTGGCGGCAGCCAGCAGGGCCAGCAAAGCCAAAGAAGATAATTTCATCAGCGAAAGAGACGGAAAAAAGACGAGGTGGGCGGATAAGTCGTTAAAGGTATTTCGCCGCCGCCGAATTATGCCAGCCTACTGCCCGCCCGGCCGCTGGCACCGACCTTTGCGGCCGGTTCTTTCCGTATTTTGTGTCTTATGCGTTTGCGTTTTCTACCCGGAAGTTTGTTGGCCCTGACCCTGCTAGCGGCGTGCCAGAAGGAGGCGCGGCCGGTGCGGCTCGACTTTATCGGCGCCGGCCGCTTCACTTCCGCCAACCGCGACGCCAGCCCCGGCGACACGCTCAGCGCCCGGCTCTATGCCGCCGGCGACTCGGCCGCCGACCTGCCGCTGCGCCGGTTTCAGGTCAGGGTTTTTTACAAAGGCGGCCTCAACCCGGTGGTGTATGGCAGCAACGGCCAGCCGGTGTCGGCCGCGGGCGAAGAGCTGACGGTGACGTACCTGGACTCCACGCTGTCGGGCCCCGGGCAGCGGCAGCTGTTCGAGCTGGTGTACCAATCCACGTTTG
>CAXUEM010000348.1:0-3435 GCA_964249885.1 uncultured Hymenobacter sp.
GTGCGCACGCTGCTGCTGGCCACGCTGCCCTTCTACGTCTGGATGAGCATCAGCCTGGCCTTGCAAATCACCAATCAGCAGTTTGTGGGCCGCGGCGACGACTGGTTTAACTCCCTCTCGGGCTTTCTGACGCTCTGGCTCGTGGCCTTCATCCTGGTGGCCCGCAAGCAGAAAGCCAGCGAGGAGCTTGAGCGCCTGGCCCGCGAGGCCGAGGAAGCCGAGCGCCGCCGCATCGCGGCCCAGAACCTGGAGCTGGAGCGGCAGGTAGCCGAGCGCACCGCCGCCCTGCGCGAGCAGGCCGAGGCCCTGCGCCAAACCCTGAGCGAGCTGAAAAACACCCAGGCCCAGCTCATTCAGAGCGAGAAAATGGCCAGCCTGGGCGAGCTCACCGCCGGCATCGCCCACGAAATCCAGAACCCCTTGAACTTCGTCAACAACTTCGCTGACGTGTCGGCCGAGCTGGTCACGGAGCTGGAAGAAGAGCAGCAGCGCCCGGAGCGCGACTTCGGCCTGGAAGCCGAGCTGCTGGCCGACCTCAAGCAGAACCTGCTCAAAATCAGCCAGCACGGCGAGCGGGCCAGCAGCATCGTGCGCGGCATGCTGGAGCACTCGCGCACGAGTTCCGGCGAGCGTACCCCCACCGACCTCAACCAGCTGGCCGACGAATACCTCCGCCTGGCCTACCACGGCCTGCGCGCCAAAGACAAGAGCTTCAACGCCACGCTCTTGCCGGAGTTCGACCCGCAGCTGCCGCCCGTGCCCGTGGTGGCCCAGGACCTGGGCCGGGTGCTGCTGAATTTGCTCACCAATGCCTTTTACGCCGTGAAGCAGCGCCAGCAGCAGGGCGGCGAGGCCGGCTACGTGCCCACCGTGGGCGTGCGCACTCAGCAGGTGGGCGCGGCCGTCGTCATCCGGGTGCAGGACAACGGCACGGGCATGCCCGAGAGCGTACAAGCCAAGATATTTCAGCCTTTTTTCACTACTAAGCCCACCGGCGAGGGCACCGGCCTAGGTTTGTCGCTCTCCTACGACATCATCACCAAAGGCCACGGCGGCACGCTCACCGTCGAGAGCCAGCCGGGGGTCGGCACTACCTTTCTCATTTGCCTACCCAGGTAGAGGCCGATTCGGCTATGCTTTAAATTGCACTTAGCTTTGCCCAACGATGAAAATACTGGTAGTAGACGACGAGCCGGATGTGCGCATTCTGTTCGAGCAGCGGTTCCGGCGCGAAATCCGCAGCGGCGAGTTTGAGTTTTCCTTTGCCTACTCCGGCGAGGAAGCGCTGACCTATCTGCACGACCACCACTCGGAAGTGGTACTTATCCTCTCCGACATCAACATGCCCGGCATGAGCGGGCTGGAGCTGCTGCGGCAGGTGCGCCAGCAATACCCGGCGCCGGTGCCCCCGCCGGCGCCGGTCATTATGATGCTCACGGCCTATGGCGACCAGGAAACCCACGACCAGGCCCTGGCTCTGGGCGCCAACGACTTCCTGACCAAGCCCGTGGACTTTGCGGCCCTGAAGGCGAAACTGCTGCGTCTGGAGCCCGAGGGCCAGCCCTAGCCAACATTCCGTTCGTCGTGCTTGCTTCGGGCGCAGGGCGGACGACTTTTATGCTTACTTTATCCCGCTATATCGCGCTGCCTGACAACGAGCACCCCGCATGAAAACCCAAATCTTAGTCGTGGATGACGAGGCCGACCTGGAGCTGCTGATTAAGCAGAAATTCCGGCGCAAAATCCGCGAGAACGTGTACGAATTTCGCTTTGCCGCCAACGGCGAGGAAGCCCTGAGCAGCCTGGCCCAGCACCCCGACACCGATATTATTCTCTCCGACATCAACATGCCCGTCATGGACGGGCTGACCCTGCTCACCCGCCTGCCCGAGGTAAGCGGCGTGGCCAAGGCCGTGATGGTGTCGGCCTACGGCGATTTGCAGAACATCCGCACGGCCATGAACCGCGGGGCCTTCGACTTCGTGACCAAGCCCGTGGATTTTCAGGACCTGGAGCTGACGATGGAGAAGACCGCCCTTCATGTGCAGCAGCTGCGCCAGACCCTGCGCGCGATTCAGGAAAACAACATTCTCAAGATGTACGTCGACGAGACGGTCATCAACTTCATGGGCCGGCCGGATTTTGAGAACACGCTCATGGCCTCCGAGACGGTCGAGGCCACGGTGGTGTTCATCGACATCTGCGGCTTTACTTCCTTGTCCGAAACCCTGCCCGCCGACACGGTGGTGGGCTTGCTCAACCACTACTTCGACCAGATAGTAAAGGAAGTTATTGCCCACGGCGGCCACGTCGACAAGTTTATGGGCGATGCCGTGATGGCCGTCTTCCGCGGCGAGTACCACCTGGACCGGGCCATGGACGCGGCCCTGGGCGTACGGGCCCTAATTGCCGAAATTCAGAGCCCGCTGCCCGACGGCAGTTCCTACCAGCCGCGGGTGCGCATCGGCCTGAACACCGGCGAGATGGTGTCGGGCAATATTGGCTCGGCCTCGCTCAAGCGCCTGGACTACACCGTCATCGGCGACGTGGTGAATGTCAGCCAGCGGCTGCAGTCGGCGGCCCAGCCGGGCCAGGTCATCATCTCCCAGCCCACCTATGAGCTGGTCAAGGAGTCATTTCAGTGCCGGGCCGTGGGCGAGGCCACGCTCAAGAACAAAGCCCGGCCGGTGATGATGTACGAGGTCCTGGCGTGAGCAGGAAGTGCTGATAATGAGCAGTATGACGTTCGTGCTGCTCATTATTAGCACATCCTGCTCACTGCCCACTGCTCAGGGCTACTTCGTTTTGCCGGCGCAGGCGCTGGCAGAGCACCCGCAGAATGCCCCGCAGCACCTCGGGGCGCTCTTCCATCACGTCGTAGAAGTCGTCCTGGTCGAGGCGGAAAGCCGTTACGGCGTCCTGCGCCCGTGCCGTAGCCGAGCGCGGCTCGGCATCGAGCAGGGCCAGCTCGCCGAAAAAGTCGCCGGCCCGGAAGGTGGCCAGCCGCCGGCTGCCGCTGAAAATGCCCACCTCGCCCGCGTACAAAATAAAGAGCGAGTGGCCCAGCGCGCCCTGCGCGAAGATTTCCTCCTGGGGGCGGAAGCTGACTTCGTGCATGATGGGCACGATGCTGCTGAGCACGTTCTCGGGGGTGCCAGCGAAAAGGGCGGTGTTTTTGAGGGCCGCGACCCGCTCCCGGGCCGGGATGCGGGCCGCCAGGTCGGCGTGGTGCTGCATAAGCAAATCGGAAAGCGCGGGCTGGGCGGAAAGCAGGTGTTGGTAGAGGTCGGGGCGGCGGGCGCGCAGGTTCTGCAGCGCCTCGAAGGCGCTTTCCCGCACCAGCCCGGCGGGGCGGCGCAGGTGCGCCAGCAGGGGGTGCGCCTCGGCGGCGGTGGCGGGCTCGACCTGGTGCAGCGCTAGGCTCAGCGTCCAGTC
>CAXUEM010000348.1:3445-3791 GCA_964249885.1 uncultured Hymenobacter sp.
CCGGCGGCACCACGTCGAACAAGGCCTGCAGGCCCTGGTACACGGGCCGGGGCACGATGTTGTCGAGGATTTCGAGGGCGTTGGCCTGGCGCTCGGGGGTGGCATGAGCCACGCCGCGCTGGGCATCGGCGATGAGGGCGGGCGGATAGAGCTGGGCCAGCAAACCAAATACGCGCTGCTCGACCCGCTCCAGCTCGTAGCGCAGGCTCTGGTTCAGGGGGTTGTCGGCGCTCAGGGGCTGGCCGCCGTGCAGCAAGGCCTGGGCGCGGCGCATCTCCTCGGCCAGCAGGGCCTGAAACCCGGGCGCGTCGGCCGGCGCCGGAGCGCTGTTGCGCAGGGCCCGCAG
>CAXUEM010000349.1:0-3789 GCA_964249885.1 uncultured Hymenobacter sp.
GATCAGGTCGATCCCGTGCGGGCGCCCCTCGTGCACCTTGAACACCCGCTCGGCGGGCACGCCGCGCTCGCGCAGGTAGCGCGCGGTGCCCTCGGTGCCGTAGAGCTTGAAGCCGAGGTCGTGGAAGCGGCGCGCGATGGCGGCCGCCGCGGGCTTGTCGCGGCGGGCGCGGCCGGCGGCGCGGGAGCCCGGTGCTGAACGGCGAACAAGGCGGGCAGCACCAGCAGGACCATTCCGGCCGCGAAAGAGGAAGACTTCATAAGGGTATATTCAAATTGTGCTCTGAAGAAAAGAAACCCCAGCCGCTTCCAGGTGCGGCAAAGGAATGACTGCATAGGAGCTGGCAGGTGGTCGCCAGCAGGGTTAGTTGCCGCCGTAGTCGCGGGTTTTGTCGCGCCAGATAGAGTGCGGGTGGGTGGGCGAAAGGACGACGCCGTTCTGGCAGATGTACTCAATCCACACCGAGGGACCGTCGATGCGGGCGTAGTCGTTGCGGGTAGTCATGGCCGTGGTGCCGGAGAAAGCAACGTAGGTATCGTCCAGCTCCGCGGTGTACCTGGCCATGATGGTAGCGGCGCTGGCCTCGTCCACGTCGCCCACGTAGGTGCGAATGGCGGCCAGCACCAGCGCTTTCTGGGCCGCCGAGAGGCTGCTGCCCTTGATGCCCACTGGGGTAGCGGGAAAGGCACCATCCTTTTGCGGACCCACCAGAATGTCGCTGAAGCTGCTGCTGAGCCGCGCGGTGGCCTGCTCGCCTGCTAAGAGACCGTTGAGCATGGCGGATAGCGCGTCCTTCTCCTGCACCATCGGCTGGTTGCTCACGCCGTTCCAGCTGAACGGGGCAAACGGCTCCGACGAGCGGAACGAGGGCGTCGCGCCGGTCAGCACCCCATCTTTATAGGTGTTGGCAAAGGCCAGGTGGTGGCCGCCGAACTGGATTTCAAATGTGCCAGTGGTGGCGGGCGTGCCCAGCAGGGCCAGGTAGTAGTTGCCCGCCCCGTAGGTCGCGCCGCCGCCGTTGGCCGCCAGGTACTCGTCGGCGTTGATGATTTGCTGAATTTCCTCCCAGCCCTCGTTGGCCGCCGTGCCCGCCACTTCCCTGATGAGCGCCTTGGCGTACTGAATCTGGGTGCTGGTCATGCTCCCAAAGCTTAGGCCCACGCGCTTGTTGGCGCTTTGCACCAAACCCTGCGGCAGGTTCGACCATTTCTTGGCCTCAGCCACCGAATACGTCCGTTGCACGGAAGCGAGCTGCGTGGCATCGAGCTGCGACTTGAACGCTTCAGCCAGGCAAATAACCTTGGTGATGCCCGTGGCCGCGGCACAGCTGGTGACGGCAATCGGGTCGGGGTTGGTGGAGGTGCTGCTGCCGGTGACGGTAACAGCATCTTCCTTAGCGCAGCCCGAGAAACACGCGGCCGCCGTTACGGCGACGACCATATACTTTAAGCGCATCGTCATGAGAGTGAACTGGTGAGTTAAGGGTAGGGGAAGCCGGTCTGCTGGCATCGGCATCCCCCGCCTGGTGAGTATGATTGATAGAATAGATGCGCAGAGCCCGCTATACCCCTATCCCGGCTGACTTTATTTTAGAGGTTGCCACTTTGTACAAGCCAGGGGCCGCGCTTTCCAAGAAGCCCACTAGCTGATAGCGGGGTTGCGGCTGGCCGGTCATCCCTTGTAGAAAGGAGCTGGTCAGACCATTTCATTGGTTGGCTAATTAGGTTTGTGGGGGTTTGGGGCAGCTGGTGTATCCTGCTCCCAAAGCTTCGCTTTGCCATCAGCAAGTGGCCGCACTACTCGACTACTACATTAATTCTATCGACCAATCAGCCGCGCCCCGCGCGCACTCGCGGCTGGCAGCAGCTGCCTTATATTCTATGGTTCCGCCCCCCACGGCTTCCCTTACCGATAAAATAGCACGCTTCCAGGACCGGATTCGTGAGCCTTCCCTTACGGCGCTGCTACTTGGGCAAGTGCTGCTGCTCTTCGTCGTAAGCCCGCTTTCGAGTGCCCGGGTGCTCACCTACCCAGTGGTCAACGCGCTGCAAATCCTGCTGCTGTTCATTGCCTCTTTCGCCCTGCCCCGGGGCAGCCGGGTACGGGTCCTCATCTGGCTGTGTGTGGCCCTTATGGTGGGGGTAGCCTTCGCCAGCGCCAGCACCAACAAATACCTGGGCCTGGCGCTGCGCATGGTCGGCACGTTCAGCATCACCGTGGCCGTGGGGCAGGCCGTGTTTCGGGCGCAGCGCATCACCACGCATCAATTGCTGGGGGCCGTGGTCGTGTATCTGAACTTAGCCCTGCTGTTTATGGGCGCCTTTATTGCCCTGGACACCGCCCTGCCCGGCGCCTTTGCCACCGCCGCAAAAGCTCCCCTGCAATCAGGGGAATTGTTGTATTTTAGCTTGACCACCATCACATCCACTGGCTACGGCGACATCCTGCCCGTGCACCCGCTGGCCCGCAGCCTGGCCAATCTCGAAGCCGTGGTAGGGCAGCTGTTCCTGGCCATCTTGCTGGCCCGTTTGGTCAGTCAGCACCAAGGCCGTCGCCGGGGTAGTGAGCGCGCTGCTGCGTCCCGGCCGTAGGGGCAGGACAGCCCCGACGCCCTCTTTTCATCGCCTTATGCCTGGCAAATCCGCCTGTGTCCGGGCGTAGGTGCGTATAGTGAAAGCGAAATGCCGGCCTGCATCTGCCTGGCCAGCCCCAACAGCGCCTTATTTTGCCGCATGGCCCTATTCGATGACGCCGCCCTGAATGCCCGCCTGACGCAGCTGCGTCAGACCGACCCGGCGGCATTCATCGAGCAGGTGTTCAAAACCTTTTATGCTCCGCTCGGCGCCGTAGTGTACCGCGTGGTGCCCGACCGCGAGGTGGTGGAGGACATTTTGCAGGACGTGTTCACGCGGCTCTGGCAGGGCCTGGATACCTTGCCCGCCATCGACTCCTACCGGGCCTACCTCAACCGCATGGCCCTGAACGCCGCCCTGCGTTACCAGCAGCGCGCCCAGCGCCAGGTGGCCTGGGACGATGCCCCTGCCGACACGGCGCCGGTAGCGCCTAATGCCCTGGACGAGCTGCACGCCACCGAGGCCGCCGACGCCATCGCCGCGGCCCTGGCCCGGCTGCCGCCGCAGTGCCGGGTCGTGTTCGAGCTGAGCCGCTACGAGGAGATGAGCTACCAGCAGATTGCCGAGGCCCTGGAAATCTCGCCCAAAACCGTGGAAAACCAGATGGGCAAGGCCCTACGCATCTTGCGGCGTGAGCTGGCCGGCGTGCTGAAGAACCTATATTGGCTGCTCCTGTGCTGCGGGGCTGGCAGTTTGAGCGGCTCGCCGCCGCCGGCTGTTGGTTCGGGCCCGGTGGCCCGGGTACCGCTGTCCGTGCCTTATTTTTCGGCGTCGCGTAGGGGTAGCGTCCCCTTGGCGTATCCTGTAGCTGCCCCGGCTATTTCTCCCGGCTTTCCCTCCTATGACGCATAGCTACCCTGACCCGGCCGAAGCCCCCTGGGCCCTGCTGGCCCGCCACCTGGCCGCCGAAGCCACGGCAGCGGAGCGGGCCGAGCTGCGCGCCTGGGTGCAGGCTGACCCCACTCACCTGCAAATCCTGACTACCGTTACCCGCGCCTGGGAACGGGCCGGCGAGGCCACGGCCCAGCCCGTGCTGTTCTCGCCGGCCGACGTGGAAGCCGCCTGGCAGCGCTTCAAGCCCCTGCTGGCGCCGCCGGCGCCACCCCCCCCGGTAACGGCCACCCCGGCGGCGGCCCCGGTTCAGCCCTTGCATCCC
>CAXUEM010000350.1:0-3783 GCA_964249885.1 uncultured Hymenobacter sp.
ATCTCGTCGGCGCCGTCATGGAGCCGTCATAAGTCGTCCTGAAATAAAGCGCCGCCGCGACCAATACCTTTGCAGCCTATGCGCACCTGTGACCTATGCGGCGGCACCACATTTCGCCCCAAACCTTTCTACTACGCCTTCGAGGGCCAGCGCCTGCAGGGCACTCAGTGCCAGACCTGCGACCTGATTTTTCTGGACCCGCAGCCCACGCCGGCCCAGCTGGAGCGGCTCTACGGCAAGGAGTATTTCACCGACCGGCCCAACTACGACCGCACCCAGCCCGACGCCAAGTTTATTGAAGAAGGCGAGAAGCTGAATTTAAGCCAGCCCAAGCCCGACAAGTTTGTGGACTACATGCGGGCCAAGTACCCCGGCCGCACCTTCCGCTACCTCGAAGTGGGCTGCGGCCCGGGCTACACCCTCAAGAGCCTGCAAAGCCTGGGCTGGGAAACGCACGGCCTGGAAATCAGCGCCCACGCCGCCGACTTCGCCCGCCGCGAGCTGGGCCTGCCCGTGGTGACCGGCAACATCGAAACAACCGAAGACTTCCACGAAAACCAGTTCGACCTAGCCTACATGGGCGACGTGCTGGAGCACCTGCTCTCGCCCAGCCGGGTGCTGGCCAAGTTCGGCCGCATCCTAAGTCCCGGCGGACTGCTGGTGCTGGCCCTGCCCAGCGTGCTGAACCTGCCCACCGTGTGCTTGGGCTTCGCCGCTTACTCCCTGCTGGGCAAGGAGCGCAAGATGGACATTCCGCCCTATCACCTGTATGAGTTTACGCCAGCCACCATCACGGCCCTGCTGCAAAAGGCTGGCTTCGAGGTAGTCGAACTGCTGAACCCGGTGAAACCGCCGCAGCACATCCGCCTCGGTGGCAGCCTGCTGGAGAAGGCTGGCAAGCTGGCCGGGCAGTACCCGACGTATTACCTGAACAAGCTGACCGGGCGGTTCGGCGACCGGATGTTCGTGGTGGCGCGCAACAGTAAAGTCTAGGATTCGAGCCGCCGTGGGCAACTCAGCCGTATGTGAAACAACCAACTCACTTAACGGCAATTATCATGGCAGCTTCCGGCAACACCAGCACCCCCACCCACACCGACCCCGCTACCAAAAACAAGGAAAAGGCGAACGAGGTAGAGCAGAAAGACCGGCCTTCGGGCAAGACCAAAAAGACGCAAAAGAAGTAGCCCCTCAACATCCTAAAAACGCCCGGCACGTCAGACGTGTCGGGCGTTTTTCGTTTTAAACAACCGCAACTACTTATTTCCAGGCCCCTAGCAGGCGCCGCAGCAGGATGATTTCGCCGGTGTGGTAAGCGTTGTGGTCAGCAATGAGCATGGCCTCACGCAGAATGGTCTGGCCGGTGCCGTGCGGAATGGGAGCCAGGAAGTTGGTGCCCGGCGCGTGCATCAGATGCAGGAAGCGCTGCCGGTCTTGCCGAATTTGGTCCAGCGCTTCCTGCCATTGCTCTTCGTCCGCGGTGGCCTCCGGGGCCGGCCAGTAGCCCGCCGGTCTTTTTGGCGACTCGTGCTCGGGCTCGAAGCAAAACTCCACGATGTCCCACTGCGCGATGCGCACGTGCTCGACCAGCTGCCAGATGGTGTACGGCACGTTCGGCACGCGCTGATTCCAGAGGTCGGAGGTCAGGTCGGCGCAGGCTTCCTCGAAAGTGGCGTGCGCGTTGCCCTTGGTGAGCAGGCTGGTCAGCTCGGCCAGCAGGCCTTTTTGGTTGGCCCGGTCCATGGGGTTATTTGGTGGCATAGAGTTGTTTGCGGTCGTCAGGCGGCTGGCTAGTGGGCCTGCAGCCAGTTTTTGCCGGTCCCAATTTCCACTTCCATGGGCACGCCGCGCTTGAGCGGCAGGGCGTTTATCATCAACTCCCGGATTTTGGGCGTCACGTAGTCCACTTCCTCGGCTACGGCGTCGAACACGAGTTCGTCGTGCACCTGCAGTATCATCTTGGTGCCGAGCTTTTCGGTTTCGAGCCAGTCGTGGATGTTTATCATCGCCTTTTTGATGATGTCGGCGGCCGTGCCTTGAATGGGGGCGTTGATGGCGTTGCGCTCGGTGAAGCCGCGCAGGGTCGCGTTGCGGGAGTTGATGTCGCGCAGGTAGCGGCGGCGGCCCAGCAGGGTCTCGGCGTACTCCAGCTCGCGGGCGCGGTTGATGCTCTCGTCCATGAACTTCTTCACGGCCCCGAACTCCTCAAAATAGGCCTCAATAATGTCCACAGCTTCTTTGCGGCTGATGCTCAGGCGCTGGGCCAGGCCAAAGGCCGAGATGCCGTAGATGATGCCGAAGTTCACGGTTTTGGCCTTGCGGCGCATCTCGCCGTCCACCGCTTCCAGCGGCACATCGAACACCCGGCTGGCGGTGCTGGCGTGGATGTCCTGGCCCAAGCGGAAGGCTTCTATCATGGTCGGGTCGCCGGAGAAGTCGGCCATGATGCGCAGCTCAATTTGGGAGTAGTCGGCCGCCAGCAGCACGTGCTGGTCGTCGCGGGGCACGAAGGCCTTACGGATTTCGCGGCCTTTTTCGGTGCGAATTGGGATGTTCTGCAGGTTGGGGTTGGTGCTGCTGAGGCGGCCGGTGGCCGTCACGGCCTGGTTGAAATTGGTGTGCACCCGGCCGTCGTTTTTGTTCACCAGCTGGGGCAGGGCCTCCACGTAGGTGCTGCGCAGCTTGGTGAGTTGGCGGTGCTCCAGAATCAGGGCGGCCATGGGGTGCTCGGCGGCGAGTTGGCTCAGGACTTCCTCGCCGGTGGCGTGCTGGCCGGTTTTGGTTTTCTTGGTTTTCGAGCCGCCCATGCCCAGCTTATCGAACAGGATTTCGCCCAGCTTCTTGGGCGAGCCAATGTTGAACTCCTCCCCCGCCGCCGCGAAAATCTGCGTTTCCAGCTCCTTGATGTAGCCCTGCAACTCGGCCGAATACTCGTTCATGGCTCCGGAGTCAATGCGGATGCCTTCGTACTCGATGTCGGCCAGCACGGGCACCAGCGGGTTTTCCACCTCGTTAAGCAAACCCAGCAGGTTGATTTCCTTCAGCAGGGGCTCGAACACGTGCTTGAGCTGCAGGGTCACGTCGGCGTCTTCGCAGGCGTAGTCGCTCACCAGTTCGGGCGCGAGGTCGGCCATGGTTTTCTGGTTTTTGCCCTTGGGGCCAATCAGCTCGATAATGGAGACCGGCGTGTAGTGCAGGTAGGTTTCGGCCAGCACGTCCATGTTGTGGCGCATGTCGGGCTCCAGCAGGTAGTGGGCCAGCATGGTATCAAACAGCTGGCCCTTGATGCTGACGCCGTAATGCTTAAGAATGGTCAGGTCGTACTTAATATTCTGCCCAATTTTGAGGATGTTCTCGGCGTTGAAAAACGGCTGAAACTCCTCGACCAGGGCCTGCTGCGCCTCGAAGCTGTCCTGCGGCACGGGCACGTAGTAAGCCTCGCCGGGCAGCCAGCAAAACGACAGGCCCACGAGCCGCGCCGTCATGGTATCCAGGCCGGTGGTTTCGGTGTCGAAGCTGACCTCGGCTTGCTGCAACAGAAAATCCAGCAGGGACTTGCGCAACTCGGGCGTGTCCATTAGGTGGTACTGGTGGGGCACGTCGGCCAGAGTTTTGCGCGGACCGGAATAATGCGCGCCCTCGTGGCCGGTTTCGCCCTCCTCGGCGCCAATGGCCACCGCGCCGTCGCCGGGGTTGCCGAACAGCGAGGCCTGCCCGCTCGCGGCCACCTTGGGCCGGCGCGCGCCGCGGCCGGGCGCGGTGCCCACGCCGGTAGTCGCGCCC
>CAXUEM010000351.1:0-3782 GCA_964249885.1 uncultured Hymenobacter sp.
GCGCGAGACCGAGCGGCGCGCCCTGGCCTTCATCCTGGCCGAGCTGCACAAGTACAGCTACCATCAGACCCGCCCCGTCACGGAGTTGTGGCTGGGCCCCTTTATGCGGCGCCTGGCCGACGAGCTGCCCGAGTTGCCGGACCACGAGCGGCGCACCCTGCTCAACGACCTGCGCGACGCCGGCGCCATCCGGGTCGAGAAACGCCCCGGCGAGCCGCACCCGTTTTCGGTTATAGTCGTCAACTACCAGCACCCCGACGTGGAGGAACTGCGCCCCGGCGCCGAAGAGGAACAACCCCCAGCCTGAGTTGCTAAAGCCGCTGCGCTGCAGACGCGGCAGGGTTGTCATTCCCTGACGCTTATTTCCGACGTTCCTCGCCCGGCTTAACCTTTCAGCGCCGGCCAGAGTACAGCAGGGGGTTCTTTCACCTTACTTCCTGACCATGGCCGTTTTCAATCCCTTGTCCGCCGGCTCCTCGCTCGACGCCACCATTGACGCCCTGAAGGGCAACCTCGCCACCGACCCTGCCGCCGCCAAAACGCAGCTTGAAAGCTGGCTGCGCCTGCTCGACGGCACCGGCGCCGGTGCCCAGGGCGCCATCCTCACCGAGCTCGACAAGCTCAAAGCATACATCGGGCGCGGCGACGTGGCCAACATCAGCCACTCGCTGCACGCACTGGGCCAGCTTACGGCCAAATCGGCTGAGGCCGGCACCGACGAGGAAATCAGCAGCAAGCTCCGGCGCCTGAGCGAGGCCCTGCAGGCCGCCAGCGACTCCGTGTCGGCCTAAGCCGCCGCCCGCTGGTCGCCATGCGGCCTGCTTAACAGAAACACCCCGCGGCTGGCTGGCCGCGGGGTGTTTCTGTTAAGGAGAAGTAGTTGGCCACGCCACGCCGGCCATACCCCCTGCTGGCGCGCCTGCTTAACCTCAGGTGGCCCAGAAAGTTTAGCCGGCAGGAGCTTAATTTCAAAAGCCCGAATGTTATAAGTCAGCGGGTTAACAAAGGCCGATGGTTGGGGTTAGTAAGCCATTATTCACTTCCCCAACCACCCAACACCATGAACGATTCGCAAAACCAGAGCCAGAGCAGCCAAGGCACCAGCCAGCTCGACACGACCCTCAACGCCCTGCAGGGCGGCCTGGCCGGCGCGGCCGGCGCAGCTCCCGGCAACATTGCCGGCTGGATTAAAACCCTGCAAGGCAACCCGCAATTCTCGGGCATCAGCTCGGAGCTGCAAAACCTGCACGACACGCTGGCCAGCGGCGCCTCCGACACCAGCGGCTTGGCCCGCAGCCTGAGCACCCTCGGCGAGCACACCACCCAGGCCGCGGCTTCGGCCACGCCCGATGCCCAGGATAAGCTGCGCCAGCTCGGCTCGGCCCTGAGCTCGGCCGCCAGCCAGTTGAAAGGCTAAGCGTTTCAATTAAAAATTGAGAATTAAAAATTAAAAAGGGCCGCCTGATTCGTCAGGCGGTCCTTTTTAATTTTTAATTCTCAATTTTTCCTCACTGCCCCACCAAAAACACGGCGTTGCCGAACAGCAATTTGCCGCCCTGCCAGAAGCCGCGAAACAGCGGATTATCAGCCAGGTAAATGACCTGGCCGCGGCCCATTTCCTGGGCGCCGAGCACGAAGGTGTCGGTGAGCTTGCGGCGGGCGGCGCTGCCGGTGAAGCCGGCGGCGTAGTTGTTGCGGCGCAGCGTGCCCACGTTCCAGCCGCCGCGGCCCAGGAAACGGTAGTTGAGCGTGTCGCGGATGAGGGCAAAATAAGTGCCCTCGTAGCCGAACGCCAGCGGGTGGGTGTTGTCGAGCTGCACGCGGTACACGCTGCCCTGCACCCGCTCCTGGGCGCCCTCGCGCTCGGCGTCGCCGTAGCGGCGCAGCAGGCGGTAGGGGTCTTTCTTCTTCGTGCCGGTGCTGTCGGCGGGCTTGGTTTTCAGCAGGAAGTCTTTTTTGTTGGCCAGAAACGCGGCCGCGCCTTCCAGAGCAATGAGGCGGCCGCCGCCGCGCACCCAGGCTTTGAGCGCGTCCATCTGCCGGTCCGAGCCCAGTAGGTCGGCGTAGTCGCCATCGGGCAGAATCAGCACATCGAATTTGCCCAGCGGCACCGAGCGAAAATAGTCGGTGCCCAGCACCGTGACCGGGTAGCCGAGCTGCTGCTCGAAGAAGTGCCAGACCTCGCCAAAGGCCGAGGGCGCCACGTTGTCGCCGGCCAGCACGGCCACGTTGGGCCGGGCTACGCCGTGCACGTACTCCGAACCGATGTCGGATCCGCTGGTGGCAAAGCCCGAGGCAATGGCCTGAACTTCCACGCCCGCCGAGTCGGCCTGCGCCCGCACGAGCTGGTCGAAGCGCGCGCCCAGGCTTTCATTGCCACTTCTCGGAATGATGAGCGAGCCCGCGCCGTACTTCTGCCCGCCGGCCTCGAAGGGCTTTTGCGTGACGCGCACCTTCACCTTGTGCTGCAGCAGCTGGCTCAGGAAGCGCACGTCGGGCAGGGAGTTCCAGCGGGCCACGTAGGCGTAGGGCCGGCTGGGGCTTGGGGCCTGGTTGCTGGTGCCTGGTTTGGCGGATTTAACTTTTAACTCTGCACTCTTAACTGACAGCCGCTCTTTCAGCGCGTAGGCTTCCAGGCCGAAGGAGTAGGGCAGGGCCCAGGCCGTGATGTCATAGGTCAGCGAGTCTTCCAGAGCCGGGCGCGGGTCGAACAGGACCTTGGCCAGCGTCGATTTGGGCTGGTACAGGCTCACTACCACATCGTTGACGGCCACTGGCACGCTCTCGGTTTTGCCGGTGGCGTAGCTGAAGCCGCGGGTTTTGGACCCCCGGCTGGCGTAGCCGTAGCGGATGCCCTGGCGCTCCAGGTATTCCGTAAAGGCCTGCAGCTGACCGGGGCGGTTGCGCCCGCTCACCACGAAGGTCTTGAACTCGCCCTGGGGCCGGCGCTGCGCGTCGTCGTAGTACTTGCCGAAGTTGCTGAGCAGCTCGTCGTGCTTTTCGGAGGCCGCGCGGATGGTGGCAAAGCTGGCGGCGTGGTGGTGGCTGATGCGCTGGCTGAGCGTGAGCGTGTCGCCGTCGGCCTTGATGATGCCCAGGCCGGCCCGGCCGCCGCCGCCCTGCTCGTAGGTCATGCCGATGGCGCCGTTGAAGGTGGGCCAGGTGTCGCCGTAGCTCGGGTAAAACAGGTCGAAGGTTTCGCGGGTGAAGTACAGCCAGTTGTTCTTGTCGAACACGGCCCGGTTGTAGTCGCCGATGATGTCCTGAAACTTGCGCTGAAACGGCGTCACGTCGGCGTGAAACGGCTTGGCGGCGGGCGAGAAGTAGTACGGCGACTCCGGCCCCATCTCGTGGAAGTCAGCGTGCACCTGCGGCAGCCACTGGTTGTACAGGGCAATGCGCTGCTGGCTTTCCTTCTGAGTTTGCCAGGCCCAGTCGCGGTTCAAATCGAAGAAATAATGGTTGTAGCGACCACCGGGCCAGGGCTCGTGGTGCTCCCAGGCGTAGGGCGAGGCGTTGGGTACCTGCTGCTGCACGCGGTTGTACCACTGCACGTAGCGCTCCCGGCCGTCGGGGTTCACGCAGGGGTCCAGCAGCACCACGGTGTTGCGCAGTAAGTTTTGAGCTTCAGCGTTTTGCGGGTCGGCCAGTTCGTAGAGCACCTGCATAAACGACTCCGTAGACACCGACTCGTTGCCGTGCACGTTGTAGCTCAGCCAGACCACCGCCGGCTGGCTGGCCATGCTGCCGGCCGTAGTCGCGTCGCCGGCTCCGCCCAGGCC
>CAXUEM010000352.1:0-3781 GCA_964249885.1 uncultured Hymenobacter sp.
ACATAGAATAGCCCGACCGGCAATAGGAAATCCGTAACTAAGATACTGCCCCGCAGCTCACCCCCTGCTGGCCGCGACTTTTGGCCGGCCGGGAGTGCCCGTCGGAAAATTACCTATTTAAAGCTAGTCGTCAAAAACAGGGCCACCAGCCAACGGCCAGCCCGCGGCCGGCGCACACCGGCCCTACAGCTCCTTACGAAGCCGGGCCACGGGCAGATTGAGCTGCTCGCGGTACTTGGCCACGGTACGGCGCGCAATGTTGTAGCCGCGGGCATTGAGCATCTTCTCCAGCTTGTCGTCGCTGAGCGGCCGGTCTTTGTTTTCCCGGTCAATCAGGTCTTTGAGAATGCTTTTCACCTCCCGCGAGCTGGCGTCCTCGCCCGAGTCGGTGGCAATGCCCTCGGAGAAAAAGTACTTGAGCGGATAGATGCCGAACTCGGTTTGCACGGATTTCGAGTTGGCCACCCGGCTCACGGTCGAGATGTCCATGTCGATTTTCTGGGCAATGTCCTTGAGTATCATCGGCCGCAGCTTGGTTTCGTCGCCCTCAATGAAAAACTCGCGCTGCAGCTCCACAATGGCGTTCATGGTGCGCAGCAGGGTGTTTTGCCGCTGCCGGATGGCGTCGATAAACCACTTGGCCGAGTCCAGCTTCTGCTTAACGAAAGTGACGGCCTCCTTCATTTTTTTGTCTTTCTTGGCGGCTTTGTCGTAGGTCCGGAACATCTCGGTGTAGGCCGGGCTCACGCGCAGCTCGGGGGCGTTGCGGGCGTTCAGAGTCAGGGTCAGGTTGCCGTTGTCGTTCGTCAGGATGAAGTCGGGCATCAGGTACTGCACACCGCCTTTGCCCGTGCCGGTGGGGCCAGTGCCGCCGGGCTTGGGGTTGAGCTTAAGAATGACGCCGATGGCATCTTTCAACTCATCTTCTTCTAAGTCAAGCTTTTGCTGAATGCGGGCGTAGTGCTTTTTGCTGAACTCCTCGAACGTCTGCTCGATGATGCGCTGGGCGTTTTCGGTGGCCTCGTCGGCCGGGCGGCGCTCGAGCTGCAAGAGCAAACACTCCGGCAAATCCCGCGCGGCAATGCCGGGCGGGTCGAAGCCCTGAATCACGCGCAGCACGGCCTCGACTTCGGGCCCGGTGGCTTCAATATTCCGCGAAAACGCTAGGTCGTTGGCAATGGCCGCCAGGTCGCGGCGAATGTAGCCGTCGCCGTCAATCGAGCCAATAAGCTGCTCGCCAATGGCTTCCTGCCGTTCGTTGAGGTCGGCGAATCCCAGCTGGTCGAGCAGCGAGTCGTGCAGCGAGGCGCTGTTGTCGGCCAGGGGCATTTCGCGCTCTTCCTCTTCGCCGGGGCCGTCGCCCTGCATCTTGTAGCCCGCTATTTCGTCGTCGTTGAGGTAGTCGCTCAGGTCCAGCTCGGCGGTGTCGCCGGTTTCGGCCGTGTCGCTGGGTTCGGCTTCTTCTTTGGCGGGCGGCAGCTCTATTTCGGGCTGCTCGTCGGCGCCGCCGGCTTCGCCCTCAAAGTCCTCGTCCAGGGTGTTGTCGGGGTTGTCGAACTCGGCGTCCGGGTCGTCGGTGTCGTCTGCGTCATCGCTGTCGTCCTCGTCGCGCTCGGCTTCTTCGGGGCTGTCGTCGGCCTCATCTTCCTCCAGCGCCGGGTTCACTTCCAACTCTTCCTTGATGCGGGTATCCAGCTCGGCGGTCGGAATTTGCAAAAGCTTGATAAACTGTATCTGCTGAGGGCTAAGCTTTTGGGAAAGCAGCTGCTTGAGGTCGAGGCGTTGCATAGCGAGCGGAAAGAACAGGCTGGCCGCACATTTGCGGCCCGCTCTCAAATGTAGGGGTTAGGCTTACTCGAAAGCCGGCCGAAAAGTTGGGGCCGGGCCGGCCAGCAGGGGGTGCAGGCTGTAGGACTTCGCCCTACCTTTGCCGGCTCAACCGCTGACTATATGGCCACTGATACCCTGCGCCGCACGAGCGTAAAAAACCTCCTCGCCACCGCCGAAGCCGACCTCAACCGCGAGGTGCTGGTCAAAGGCTGGGTGCGTACCCGCCGCGGCAACAAGTACGTGCAGTTCATTGCCCTCAACGACGGCTCCGTCATCCACAACCTGCAGATTGTGGCCGCCGCCGAGCAATTCCCCGAGGAAAATCTCAAGGATGTGAGCACCGGCGCCTGCCTGGCCGTGCGCGGGCAGCTCGTGGCCTCGCAGGGCAAGGGCCAGAGCGTGGAGATTCAGGCCACTGAAATAACGGTTATCGGCAAGGCCGACGCCGAGGCGTACCCCTTGCAGAAAAAAGGCCACTCGCTAGAGTTTCTGCGTGAAATTGCCCACCTGCGGCCCCGCACCAACACCTTTGGGGCAGTGCTGCGCATCCGGCACGCGCTGGCCTTTGCTATTCATAAGTACTTCAACGACAACGGCTTCTTCTACGTCCACACGCCCATCATCACCGGCTCCGACGCCGAGGGCGCCGGCCAGATGTTCCGCGTCACGACGCTGCCGCCCGAGCACCCGCCGCGCACGGCCGACGGCTCGGTGGACTTCGCCGAGGACTTCTTCGGCAAGCAAACCAACCTCACGGTATCGGGCCAGCTGGAAGGCGAAATTGCTGCGATGGCGCTGGGCAACATCTACACCTTCGGCCCCACCTTCCGGGCCGAAAACTCCAACACCGCCCGCCATTTGGCCGAGTTCTGGATGGTGGAGCCGGAAATGGCCTTCTACGAGCTGGAAGACAACATGGACCTGGCCGAGGACTTCCTCAAAAGCCTGGTCAAATACGCCCTCACGCACTGCGCCGACGACCTGGCCTTCCTGCAGGAGCAGTACGACAAGGAGCTGCTGGGCCGCCTGAACTTCGTGGTCGACAACGACTTCCAGCGCCTGACTTACACCGAGGCCGTCGAAATCCTCAAATCAGCTAAGCAGAAGTTCGAGTTTCCCGTCGATTGGGGCACTGACTTGCAGTCGGAGCACGAGCGGTATCTGGTTGAAAAGCACTTCAAGAAGCCGGTTATCCTGACCAACTACCCCAAGGAAATCAAGGCCTTCTACATGAAACTGGACGAGGACGGCCGCACCGTGCGCGCCATGGACGTGCTGTTTCCCGGCATCGGCGAAATCATCGGCGGCTCGCAGCGCGAGGAAAACCTCGACAAGCTGCAACAGCGCATGGCCGAGATGCACGTGCCCGAGGAAGACCTCTGGTGGTACCTGGATTTGCGCCGCTTCGGCAGCGCCCCGCACGCCGGCTTCGGCCTGGGCTTCGAGCGGCTGCTGCTGTTCGTGACCGGCATGAGCAACATCCGCGACGTGATTCCCTTCCCGCGCTTCCCCGGCAGCGCGGCGTTTTAAGCTATAGTTGCAAAACAAAAAGCCGGACTGGCAGCGTTGGCTGCCGGTTCGGCTTTTTGTTTTAGCAGTAGTTGCGCAGTTCCTTGTCGTCCACGGCCAGCAGGGCATCGAGCCGCAACTCGAAGCCGTCGGCTAAGCGTAGGTATTCCACTTTGTCGCGGATATATAGGTCGGCGATGATGCCCTGGTACGTGGCGGGCGGCGTGTCGGCCTCGGTGCGGTAGAGCAGGGTGCAGGTGTGCTGGGTGGTGGCGCGGGCTTCCAGCTCGTCATAGAACGAGCAGCTGATGGGCTGATAAGGCTTGGTTTCCATCTGGGGCTGAACGCAAAACCGCCGCGCCCGTTGCGGGGCGGGGCGGGGGTAGCGGAACTGGCCAAGGGCGCGGGCTAGTCCTTGTCTTTGCCCTTGCCTTTATAACCC
>CAXUEM010000353.1:0-1400 GCA_964249885.1 uncultured Hymenobacter sp.
GGCGCCGCGGCCGGGACCGCGTCTCACCCGTTCGCCGCCGGAGCGCGAGCTGCTGCTGCAAAGCTGGGCCGCCTCCAAGCTGCCGCCGCTGCGCAAGGGCTTTCACGCGCTGCGCAAGCTCTTTACCTTTCTGTACTACGGCGGCTCGCAGGCCCAGGGCAATGCGGCGGCCTGGAGCCGCCTGGGCTATCCGGGCCCGGATTTGGAAGAGGTGGTGAACACGCAGAGGCCGCTGCAAACCCTGCAGCCCACCCAGGACACCACCTATGAGTGCGAGGTGCTGGTCATTGGCTCCGGGGCGGGCGGCGGCGTTGTGGCCGGCGAGCTGGCCCAGGCCGGACTAGATGTGCTAGTGTTGGAAAAAGGCCCCTACTGCCACGGCTGCGACTTCACCCAGCGCGAGGTGGACATGATGGGCAAGCTCTACGACGCCAAGGGCACGCTCAGCACCCAGGACGGCGGCATTGGCCTGCTGGCCGGCGCCTGCCTGGGCGGCGGCACCACCGTGAACTGGGCCGGCGCCTTTTCCACCCCCGACTACATCTTGGAGGAATGGGCCCGTGAGCACCAAGCGCCGCACTTCGTGAGCCCCGAATTTAAAGACAGCCTAAGCGCCGTGGCCCGCGCCCTGAGCGTAAACACCGACTATGCGCGCCACAACGGCCAAAACCAGGCCTTGTGGGACGGCTCCCGCAAGCTGGGCCAGGAAGTGCAGCTGATTCCGCGCAACGAGAAAGGCCTGGACGACTCGGACCAGCACTTCCGCGGCCTGGGCTACAGCACCCTAGGCGACGCCCACGGCATCAAGCAAGGCACCCTGAACACTTATTTGCAAACCGCCTTCGAGCACGGCGCCCGCCTGCTGGCCGACACGGCCGTGCACCGCGTGACCATAGAAAACGGCCAGGCCACCGGCGCCGAGGCCACGCACACCCTGCCCGACGGCCGCACGGTGCGCATCACGGTGCGGGCGCGGCGAGTGGTGGTGGCCGGCGGCGCCATCCAGACGCCGGCCCTGCTCTTGCGCTCGGGCCTGCGGCACCCGCACCTGGGGCGGCACCTGCACCTGCACCCCACGGTGGCCGTGGCAGCGCGCTACCCCTGGGCCATCAACCCCTGGCACGGGCCCAGCATGTCGGTGGTAAATGACACCTACACGCGGCTACACGGCACCAATTTCGGCGCCAAGCTTGAAACGCCGCCCGCCCATCCTGGCCTGATAAGCATGGTGCTGCCCTGGCTGTCGGGCCGGCAGCACCACGAGCTGATGCGCGAGGCCAGCCACCTGGGCTCGTTCATCGTGCTGACCCGGGACCGCGACGGCGGCCGCGTACGCCTCGACCCGCAGGGCATGCCGCTGATTGACTACGTGCTGTCGGATTTCGACCGCGCCAGCATGC
>CAXUEM010000353.1:1410-3779 GCA_964249885.1 uncultured Hymenobacter sp.
CCATCTACCTGCCCCACGGCACCTTGCCAACCTTGCAGGTCGAGCATGGCCGCATCCGCAACCCCGAGGTGCTGGCCCGGCTGAAGCATTTGAGCTGGAAGCCCAACCAGTTCGGCCTGTACTCGGCCCACCAGATGAGTTCCTGCCGCATGGGCGGCGACCCAGCCACGCACCCGCTCAAGCTCAACGGCGAAACGGTGGAGGTGCGGGGCCTGTTCGTGGCCGATGCCTCGGCCTTCCCGGCCTGCAGCGGCGTGAACCCCATGCTGACCATTATGGCCTTGGCCCACTTCACGGCCCAGGGGCTCAAGTCCGAGCGGGCAGTGCAAGCCGGGCGGGCCGTGGCGGCGTAAAGAAACAGGAAAGCGGCAACCGGCCCGGCGAGGCCGACGGCTGCTTCGATTCGGTCAGCAGGAGGTCGGCCGGGGCGCTAAGCAAGGATATGCCCCGCACCACCCTTCGGGGCTGGTTTGCGTAAGCCAGCCAAACTGCAGCTTCCGCTTATGCTTATCCGTCGCTTCCTGGTGATTTTCTGTGCCGCTGGCCTCAGCCTTACGTCCTGTGCCCGCCGCGAAAAGCGCAGCAAAGCCCCCGTCGTCGAAACCGTGCGCACCACCGAGTCGCCCACGCCGCCCGTAGCCGCCCGCGACCTGGCCGACGTGATGGCCAGTACCCTGCGCCTGACGCCGGAGCAAACCGTAAAAATTCGCCAGATTTTCAGCGGCACCGTGGAGCAGGTAAACGCCGCCCGCCAGAAATACCCCGCCAAGTCAGCCGCCCTGAACGCCGAGCTGCGCCGCATCAACACGGCTTCCGAAACCCAGCTGCGCAATACGCTGGGCGCGGCCAGCTACAAGGAATTTCAAAGTAAGAAGCGCGAAATTCAGGCCCAGATGCAGCAGCGCGCAGTGAAATAGCTTCTGTTGTGCTACGATGCCAAGGGCCTTACCAATAAGGGGGCCACGTCGGTGTCATCGTACACGTCGGCCAGCGGCAGGCGCAGCTGCAGGTCGGCTATTTCCAGCACATCGGCTGGGTCACTGAGTACGGTATGAATCCACTGATTGGCCTCGTTGCGGGCAAAATGCTCCAGCACCCAGGCCGTCTGCGACACGAGCAGGTAATGGCGCAACGACATCAACTGCTTGTACTCATTGAATTTACGACCCCGGTCGTGGTCGGCCGTGGAGGTCGATAGCACTTCCACGATAAGCACCGGGTGGCGCACAAACAGCGGGTCCAGCCGGTCAGTCAGGTCGCAGCTTACGACTACGTCAGGGTAGGTGTAATTGAAGTCGTGTTGCACGGCCAGCCGCACATCCTCCATAAACACCTGGCAGCCCCGGCCCCGTAGAGCAGCCCGCAAGCTCAACGTAATATTCTGCGTAGTGAGATTGTGCGACTTAGTGCCGCCGGCCATGGCAAAAATCTCCCCATCATAGTATTCATGCCTCACCTCACTTTGCTCTTCCAAAGCGAAGTACTCGGCAGGAGTGTAGCGGCGCGGTTGTGGTTCTGCTTGTCCCATAGCGCAAAATAACAAGCGATGCCCGCTCCCAGCATGAGCATCACGACGACGGTTTGACTTATCGTGTTCGAGCGCACAAAAAAGAGGCCGCCAGAATTGGCGGCCTCTTTTCAATCCTGCTAAACCAGAATTTAGCTATTGCGGCGGGTGCTGTCGGAATCCGTGCCGGTGCTACGGTTGGTGGTCGAGCCCTGAATCTGCTCGACGTCCACCTCGGTCTTGCGCACGGTGTCGCGCACTACTTCTTCGCGCTCGGTCACTTCCTTGCCCAGCGAAACTTCTTCCACCACGCGGGCTTCTTTGCCCACTACGGCGCGCTCAGCCGTTTCAGTCACCTCAATCTGGCCTTCCTTGAAGGAATTGAAGTCGGCATCCGTGGCGGGGCGGTTCACGGGGTTGCGCTGCACGGTTACGTGCTCTTCGCGCAGGCGCACGTGGGCTTCGACGGGCTTTTCCACGATGCGCGAGCGCAGGCGCACGCCACCGGTCTGCTCTTCGCGCTTGCCCACCTGCAGGTTTTCCTCGATTACCTGGGCGGTCATGCCCTGCTGGCCGGTGTTGGCGGTGTTGCCGGCGGCGTAGCTGTTGCCCTGGTAGCCGGTTTCGGCGGCGCGCTGGTCTACGTCCACGGCGCCGGCCTGGTCGAGGATTTCGGCGGCCTTGCGGGCGTGCTCGGCCGAGTGCACGTGCACAGTCACCACCGACGAGCCGCTCTGCCGCGCCACGTGCGAGTAGCGCTGGGAGCTGTCATCGTCGCCGCCGAAGAGGTTGCTGAAAAAGTTACCGATGGAGTCGCCGGTGCGGCCGGCGGCATCGGCGGCGCCCTCGGTCAGGGTGCCGC
>CAXUEM010000354.1:0-3773 GCA_964249885.1 uncultured Hymenobacter sp.
CTTCCGGGCCGAGTGGACGCCGGGGGCTGCGCTGTCGCCGGCCCGGCCGGGCACGCTGGCCTACTTTCTGACCGAGCGGTACCGGCTCTACACCGCCGGGCCGGACCCGGCCAAGGGCCTGGCAGCCAATCAGCTTTGGCAGGGCGAACTGTGGCACGAGCCTTGGCTCCTGCGCGCGGCCGAGCTGCACGAGTGGGAATCTACGTTGCTTGAAAGCCACGGCCTGCCCACGCCGGCGGGGCCGCCGCTGCTGTACGCCGCGGCGGCAGTTCAGGTGTCAGTTCGCGGATTTGGGAAAGTGCACTAGGCCGGGATGGGCATAAAATCCCAACCCGGAACCGTACCTTGCGGGGGCTTCACAATCGATAATCTATGCACTTTTCTATACTAGTAGCTGTGGCTAGCTGGCTGCTTACGGGCCTTTCCGCCTACGCCCAGACCAGGCAGGAGTACCTGCTGACTACCGGCTGGAAATTCGCCAAAGGCGACCCGGCCAATGCGGCCAGCCCGGCCTTCAAGGACAGCAAGTGGCAGACGGTGAGCGTGCCCCACGACTGGGCCATCTACGGTCCGTTTGACGGCAAGAACGACTTACAGGAAGTGAAGATTGAGCAGAACAACGAGCAGAAGGCCACCCTCAAGGCCGGGCGCACCGGCGGGTTGCCCTTCATCGGCACGGGCTGGTACCGGCGGCAGCTGATGGTGCCGCAGTTCGGGCCGGGCAAGCGCGCCGTGCTGCTCTTCGACGGCGCCATGAGCAACGCCTACGTGTTCATAAACGGCCGGGAAGTCGGCCACTGGCCCGACGATGACAACTCGTTTTCCTTCGACATCACCGACTACCTGCGCGCCGACGGCCGCCCGAACACGCTGGCCGTGCGCCTGCGCAACCAGCCCGAATCCTCGCGCTGGTACCCCGGCGCCGGGCTCTACCGCAACGTGCACCTGCTGGTGACCAACGACGTGCACATTCCGGTCTGGGGCACCTACCTCACCACGCCCGACATCGGCACCGACTTTGCCAGGGTAAAGCTGCGCACCAAGGTCGAGGCCCCGGCCGGCCACGCGGCCGCGTTGCGTTTGGTCACCGAAATCCGCGACGCGGCCGGGCAGGTTCTGGCCACCGCAAGCACTACTCTGGCGGCGGCCGACAATTCTGAATTTGAGCAAAACCTGATGGTGCCGCAGCCTAAACTGTGGTCGCCGGAAACGCCGGTTTTGTACACTGCCTCGTCCAGGCTCTACGCCGGCGAAACCCTGAAAGACGAGTACCAAACCCGCTTCGGCATCCGCTCCTTTAGGTTCAAAGCCGGGCGGGGCTTTTCGCTCAATCAGCAGCCGCGCAAGTTTCGGGGCGTGTGCAACCACCACGATTTAGGCCCGCTGGGCGCCGCCGTGAACGTGGCCGCCCTGCGCCGGCAGCTCACGCTGCTCAAAGACCTGGGCGCCGACGCCATTCGGACCACCCACAACATGCCGGCCCCGGAGCTGGTGGCCCTGGCCGACGAAATAGGCTTCATGCTGATTGTGGAGGCCTTTGACGAGTGGAAAACGCCCAAGGTCAAGAACGGCTACAGCCAGTATTTCGATGAATGGGCCGAGCGCGACCTGGTGAACATGGTGCGCCGCGACCGCAACCATCCGTCCGTCATCATGTGGAGCACCGGCAACGAAGTGCCCGACCAGGGCATGCCCGGCGGCGCCAACCTGGCCCGGCGCCTGCAGGACATCTGCCACCGCGAAGACCCCACCCGGCCGGTATCAGTGGGCATGGACAAGTTCGATGATGTATTCCGCACCGGCTTCGCGGCCGTGCCCGATGTGCCGGGCTTCAACTACAAGCCCCACCGCTACGCCGAGGCCCACGGCCAGCTGCCGCAGGGCTACGTGCTGGGCTCCGAAACGGCCTCCACGGTGTCGTCGCGCGGGGTGTACAAGTTTCCGGTGGTGCGGGCCAAGGACAAGCAGTACGCTGATAATCAGTCGTCTTCCTACGACCTTGAGGCCAGCAACTGGTCGCAGACGCCCGACGAGGAGTTTGTGGTGCAGGATGATTTGCCCTACACCACCGGCGAGTTCGTCTGGACCGGCTTCGACTACCTCGGCGAGCCCTGGCCCTACGATGAGAAGTGGCCCTCGCACAGTTCCTACTTCGGTATTCTGGACTTGGTGGGTTTGCCCAAAGACCGGTTTTACCTCTACCGCGCCCGCTGGAACCCGAGCCAGCCCACTCTGCACCTGCTGCCGCACTGGACCTGGCCCGGCCGCGAGGGCCAGACCACGCCGGTGTTCGCCTACACGAATCATCCTTCGGCCGAGCTGTTTGTCAATGGTGTGAGCCAGGGCCGCCAGACCAAAAAGCTTACTGACCAGCCTCAGACGCGCTACCGCCTGATGTGGAACGAGGTGAAATATGCGCCCGGCACCCTGAAAGTGGTGGCCTACGATGCCCAGGGCAAAGTAGCCGCCACCGAGGAAGTACGCACCGCCGGCGCCCCCCACCACCTCAAGCTAACAGCCGACCGCAGCAGCCTGCGCGCCGACGGCCAGGACCTGGCCTACGTGACCGTGCGCGTGGAAGACGCCCAGGGCAACCTCTGCCCCGATGCCGCGCCGGATGTGCAGTTCAAGGTGAGCGGCGCGGGCCGCTTCCGCGCCGTGGGCAACGGCGACCCGACCAGCCTGGAGCCGTTCCGGCGCCTGCAGATGAAGGCGTTTCACGGCCAGCTCGTGGCCATCGTGCAGACGACGGATGCAGCCGGCCCCATCCGACTGGAGGTCAGCAGCCCCGGTTTACCCAAGGCCGTGGCCGAGCTGAAAAGCAGCGCAGCGCGGTAATGAAGGCAGCCAGCAGGGGGTACTGCTTTCTTACTCTTCTTCCGTGGCGGAGATAAGGGCTAAGTCCAGCAGGGTCTCGCCGGTTTTTTCGGCTGTGCGGTAGGGGCGCACGAAGCGGTGGTTCCAGCGCAGCTCGTCGTAGCGGTACGAGGTGCGGGCGTTGATGTCCTGGGCGTAGGTGTCGTCGAAGCCGCGCAGCAAGACCAGAAACTCGGCGTTCTGCTCGCTTAGGTCGTGGGCCGTCAGCTCGTAGAGCGGCGACTCGGCGGTGATGGCGTGCACTAGGGTCCAGTTCAGGGGAAAAAACGTGACTTGGTCGCGCTCCAGCGGCAGGGTGTAATAGCGGCGCGTAAAATCAGGATTCATGGTCGAGAACAGCACGCGGGCCGTCATGTCAATCACCGTGTTGGTGCGCTCGTTGGCCACGCGCAGCATCAGGCGGCGCACCCCCTGCTGGTCGGGCGGCGTGATAATGGCCGTCTGCGAGAACAGAATACGCGCCGTAGGCCGCGAAAACCGCGCGTAAAGCAGGCCCGTGATAAGCGCCACCGTCAGAACGCCCACAAAGGCCTCGAACGACGACAGAAACCCCGCCACATAGCCCTTGGGCGAGATAACGCCGTAGCCCACGGAGTCGAAGGTCTGCACCGAGAAAAAGAAGGCATTGGCAAACCGCCCGTACCAGGTCGCCACGGCCGGCGCCCCAAGCAGGCTGTCCTCGTAGCCCAGCGCCAGATAGCCCAGGGCAAAGCTGGTGTTCATGAGCGTAAACCACCCCGCCACGGCGGCCAGAAAGCGCGGCCAGCTCAGGCTCACCCAGTAGTGGTACCAGTCGCCCCGCACCCAGGCCGGCCCCAGGCGCCGCACATTGAACGTGCCGTCGCGGTTGACGAGGCGCGGGGTGCGGGCGTTGAATTTTTCGCCCAGGCCGGGGT
>CAXUEM010000355.1:0-1622 GCA_964249885.1 uncultured Hymenobacter sp.
GTTGTAAGAGCCGGTTTTGGTGAGCGGGCGGCCACGGGCGGCGGTATACAGCTGGAGGTACTTTTTATGCAGGCCGTCAGGCTGCCGGCGGCCATTGACAATCAGCTCTTTCTGGCTCAGGCTGAACTGGTAGTTTTCCGGGTCAGGCAGCAGGCCGTCGCGCTGCATTTCAATTAGCAGAACATCCTCAGGGTCAGAGGCCGCCGCGGCATCAGCGGTGGTGTGGACTTCATGTCCGGTCTGGTAACTGCCGTGAGCCCGGGTCGGATGCTGCGTGATTTCCTGCTGCATAAGCTGCTGCAACTGCTGCTGCTCGGCCTCTACCTGGGCCCGCATTTGCTTAAGCTCTTTGCGCCTCTTGGCAAGCGCCTCTTTGGAAACCTTGGGCTGAGCCGTCATCAAACGAATGTTCAGCTCGTTCTTTCTCCGGTTCAATGCCTCCATGCGGGCATTGTACTCACTTAAAAGCCCGCTATGGGCGGCGCCCGGCCTGGTGACATTCACTTCAGCGTCGGCAGTCGCTTCCGCAGCCACCGAGGCCTCAACATCAAGCTGGCTCATGGCCAGAGCATCATCCGACAAAGACTCCGCATCGGCGGCGCTGACGGTGTCGCCGGCCAGGGCCCGCTGGCTCATGCGCTGCGCGGTGGCTTCCATGCGGCGAAGGCGGGCATCGGCGGCGGCCTGGCTTTTTAGCACCCGGGCATAGGGCAGGTCGCGGCGGGCGGTGCGAGCCAGGGCGGCGCGATAGTCCGGCAGTTCGGCGGCGGGCACCTTCTTGCCATCAGCATACACCTCGCGGATGTTGCCGGCGGCGTCCTGCACCACCACGGTCAGGCCCTGAATGTCGGTGAGCTTGGTGCGGCCTGATTTGCGGAGCAGGCGGGCGTTGGTTTCGGCGCTCACAATAATCGTGTCGCCGGGCGTGGGCTCGCCCAGGTCATCGACCAGGCCAGCGGTGGCGGTGCCGGCAGGCACGGCTTCGGCTGCCGGTAGAACTGAAACAGGAGCCGGCACCTGCTGCTTTTCAGTCAATCCGCTCAGCACCGAAACCGGCGAGGCCGAGAGCGAGGCAACAGTGCTCAAAACCAGGACGGCCGAGCCGGCCAGCACCACGCAGGCGGCGCCGAAGCCTTCCAGAAAAGTAGGCACCTCGGCGCGGTGACGCACCAGCCGGCGCACCCGGCCCAGCAGCGAGCCGGCGGGGCCGGCGGCGGCCAGCGCCAGTTGGGGGTTATTGCGCTCCGGGGTCAAACTCAGCGCTGCCAAGGAGGCCAGGGCGCGAGCCAGCACCACGGGGTCGCCGCAGAGCTCAGTGGCGAGGTCGTCGCAGCAGTTTTCGCGCTCGGTGCGCAGGCTGGCCGAGAGAAACCACACCGCCGGGTGGTAGAAGAACAGGATTTCGGCCACCGACTGCAGTAGGTTCAGCAGGTAGTCGTGGCGGCGCACGTGGGCCAGCTCGTGGGCCAGAATGGCTTCCAATTCCTTGTCAGAAAGTCCGGTAGCGGCACTCAAAGGCAAGAGCACCACCGGCCGCAGCCAGCCCACCACCAGCGGGCCCGGCACCAGGGCCGAAGCCAGCAGGCGCACCCGCTGCCGCAGCCCGGCCCGCAGGGCCAGGG
>CAXUEM010000355.1:1632-3767 GCA_964249885.1 uncultured Hymenobacter sp.
GCCAGGCCGTGGCCGAGGTAGCCGGCCAGGTCGGCCCGCAGGGCCAGGGCGTCGAGCTTTTGCTGCCACACGTCGGGCAGGGCGGCCACGCGGTAGTGCCGCAGGCGCTGCACGTACGCCAGCCCGCCGAGAAAGCGCAGCGTCATGGCCAGCATGCCCAGCAGCCAGCAGGCCACCAGCAGGGGCAGATGGCGCTCGAAGTAAACGCGGCCCGTGCTCAGCCAGTCCGCGGCAGCCGGGGACGCAGTGGACGGGCTGGCCCACTGCGCCCGGGCCACCGGCGTAGCCGATGCGTCCGTGGCGACGGGGCCGGACGGGCGCAGTTCATAGGCGTGAGCGGTGGCAGCCACGGGGGCCGGCGCGAGCTGGTAGTAGTACGCAAACGTGAGGCTCGACAAGGCCAGCAGCAGGCCCAGCGTTACGGCCGAAACGCGGTAGCGCACGGCGGCGGCGTGGCGGTGCAGCAGCATGAGCAAAAGCGAGGCGCCCAGGGTCAGCACGGCGCCCTGCCAGAGCGAGTGCAGCAGGGTCCAGCCCAGGGCCCGCACCAGGGCCGGCGAGGCCATTTCCAGGAGTTGATTAGGCGTGCTCATCGTTGGTAGGCTTGGGGGTGGAAGAAGAATTTTTCGCGGCCAGCTGGTCCTGCTCAATCTCGGTGAGCAGGGTCCGAATCTGGGCCAGCTCTTCGCGGGAGGTAGAGCGGCTGCCCAGCGCCTGCAAGACCAGCTTCAGGGCCGAGCCGCCGAAAGCGGTATCCACGAACTTATCGAGCAGCAGGCCCTGGGTTTCGCGCTCCCGCACGGCGGCCGCAAACACGTGGGTGCGGCTGGAGTCGTCGCGCGTCACGAGGCCCTTCTCGTGCATGAGCTGCAGCAGCTTGAGCGTGGTGGTGTAGCCTACCTCGCGGCGGTGGCTGAGCTGGTCGTTGATGAAGCGAACCGTGACCGGGCCGTGCTGCCAGAGCACGTGCAGGATTTCCAGCTCCGATTCGGTAGGTTTGGGCGGCGGCTTGGGCATGGCGAAAAACGAGAAAGGTTCAGTACGAATGATTTCGTAATCCAAAGATTGTACGAAGATGTTCGTAGTTGCAAATTATATCTACGAAATTACTCGTAATAATATTCAACCTTCTGACGGTCAGCGCCTAATTTTTCTATTTGATATTATACCCCCTGCTGCCTGGCACACAGGGCCGGGGCGCCAACCCCGCATTCCTGCGTGAGCAAGCCCCACCGGCCTGCTGACTAGCAGGCCCGTTTGCCGCCCTTGCGGCTGAGCGTGACGCGCGCCCGCTGGCAGATACCACCCAGCGGGGGATTGAACTTGGAGACGTTGATTTTCACCTTGCGCACGTGCGGAAACTCGGCCATGATGCGGTCGAGCACCCGGTGGGCCACGTGCTCAAGCAGGCGGGCGGGGGCGCGCATTTCCTCGGCCACGAGGCGGTAGAGCACCTCGTAGTTGACCGTGAGCGGGAGCTTGTCGGTGGCACCGGCGGCCAGCAGGTCGGTTTTGATGTACAAATCCACGCCGTACTTATTGCCCATTTTCTGCTCCTCGTCATAGTAACCGTGGAACGCAAAAAATTCAAGGCCTTCGAGGGCTATCTGGTCCATAGGCGGAAAGGTTGGTCTGCGGCGAAGGTAGGAAGTGCGCCGCCGCGAAAACCCGGTAGCGCCGGCTTTTGGCAGCATCGCACGGGCCAGCAGGGGGTCTGACCACTAGCAGCTTCGTGAGTCCGCAGCAGCTGCTGGGCCGATGGCGGCTAACCATCGTATCACTTACTGGCACTCACCTCGCCCTCTTTTCACCCTCTTGATTTGCTTCTTATGGACCTGCACTACATGCGCCGCGGCAGCGGCCGGCCCTTGCTTCTCATTCACGGCATCGGCGGCAGTTGGAGCTCCTGGGAGCCCATTCTGCCCGCGCTGACCGCCGAGCGCGAGGTCATTGCCGTGGATTTGCCCGGCCACGGCCAGACGCCGCCGCTGGCCGGCGAGCATTCCATCGCCGCGCTGGCCGATGCGCGGACGGATTTTCTGGCCCAGCACCACCTGCTCGTCATTGATGCCGTGGGCTCCTCGATGGGGGCGCTGCTGGTGGTGGAACTGGCCCGGCGCGGCGGTGGTGTGCTG
>CAXUEM010000356.1:0-3749 GCA_964249885.1 uncultured Hymenobacter sp.
CAGGGGGTAGCCGGCCGGCAGGTGCAGGCCCTACGGCGGCAGTATGAGCGGGCATATGGCATCAGCTACTGGCAGCCGGCGCGGTCCTACCCGTTCCGCTATTTTTCCGACTATGCCCACCTCAATGCCCACGGCCGCGCGGTGTATTCGGCTTGGCTGGCCGGGCAGCTGCTGGCCGGCCAGACCCTGCCTCAGCCGGCGGCGGAGCGGGCCGGGCAGTAGCTTCGTGCGCTTATGCAAGTGCTGCACACCGTTGTGTTGTTTGGGCTGCTGGCCTTGGTGCCGGCGGGCTGGCTGCTGCCCGAGCGGTACCAGGTCAGAGCAGTGGCCGTACTCACGGCGGCTTTGCTGCTGGCCGTGGCGCCGCTTTCGGCCGGGCTGCTGCTGCTCACGGCGGGGCTGAGCTACGGCCTGTTCCGGCTGCCGGGGCTGCGGCCGGGCGGGGCGGCCCTGCTGGCCGTGGGGCAGGCCGTGGCCGTCTGGATGCTGTTTAAGTCGGAGCTGGGCGCCCGCACGGGCTGGTGGGCGCAGGCGGGCGTGCCGCTGGGCTTGTCGTACTACGTCTTTCGGCAGATTCACTACGCCCTGGAGCGCTACAAGCAAACGCTGCCCGCCCACACCTGGGCCGACTACCTGCGCTACCTGTTTTTCCTGCCCACCCTGCTGGGGGGCCCCATTAACCGCTTCCCGGATTTTCTGCGCGACGCCCGCCGCCGCCGCTGGGACGCGGCGCTGTTTTCGGCCGGCCTGGAGCGCATTCTCTACGGCTACGCCAAGATAGTGGTGCTGGGCAATGCCCTGTTCACCCAGAAGCTGGGCCATCTGATTGACGGACTGGCGCCGACTCATCCGGCGCTGGGCACTTACCTGGGCATTCTGCGCTTTGTCCTAAATGCCTACGTGCAGTTTGCCGGCTACTCCGACGTGGCCATCGGCCTGGGGCTGCTGCTGGGCTTCCGCCTGCCCGAGAACTTCAACTCGCCGTTTCTCGCGGCCAGTCTGGGCGAGTTCTGGCGGCGCTACCACATGACGCTCTCGGCCTGGTGCCGCGACTACGTGTTTACGCCCGTGCTCAGCCTCACGCGCCGGGCCGGGCTGGCCGTGCTGGCTTCCATGCTGGTGCTGGGCCTCTGGCATGAGTGGTCGGGGCGCTTTCTTGTCTGGGGCGCGCTGCAGGGCCTGGGCGTACTGGCCTGGCGCCGCTTCGAGCAGGCCCGGGCCTCGCGCGGTCCGGCGCCCCCCCTGCTGGCCGGCCTCTCGTACGCGGGCGGGGTGTTGCTCACACTGCACTACTACGCCCTGAGCTGCGTCGTCATCAGCCACGACACCTGGGGCGAGGTGCTGCGCACCTTTCAACGTCTGCTTTCCTTGTCCTGAGTTATGTACCAGTTTCTGCGTCCTCGCCTCGGCGCCCGTTTGGCGGGCCTGCTCACTGCCCTCTGGTACCTCGGGCTGCTGCTACTGGTGCTATACTACGTGCTGCTGCCCAGCGGGCCGTTTCGCTACGCGCACTGGTAGGAGGAGGGAGTCAAGAGTTAAGAGTTACGAGTTAAGAGTTAAAAGGTAGTCGAAAGCCGGGCCAGCAGGGGTAGCGCCGGCTTTCTTACCACTCAACTCTTAACTTTTAACTCTTAACTCCCTCCTACCCCGCTAGCGGCAACTCGATGAAAAACGTGGTGCCCTGGTCTTGCTCGGTTTCAAACCAGATGCGGCCGCCGGCACTCTCGATGCCGCGCCGGGCCACGGCCAGCCCGATGCCCGAGCCGGTGGCCTTGGTGGTGAAGTTGGGCTGAAACATGCGCGCCTGCACCTCCGGCGCAATGCCGGCGCCATTGTCCTGAATGGAAACCAGCACCTGCCGGCCCTCGCACGTCAGCGCCACGCGCAGGTGCGGCGCCCGGCCCTCGGGCACGGCCTGCCGAGCGTTTATCAGCAGGTTGTTGAAGGTGCGCACGAGCAGGTTTTCGTCGGCAAACACCACGCAGCCGCCATTTTCGGTTTCGGGCGGCAGGCACAGGTCCAGCGAGCCGTCGGCCGAGTCGGGCTGGTGCAGGGCGGCGCAGCGGCGCAGCACGGCGGCCACATCCAGGCGCTCGGGCCGCATGGTGGGCAGGTTGGTGAAGGTGCTGAACGAGGTGGCAATGTCGGTGAGCACGTCAATCTGCGTAATCAGCGTTTGCGAGATGCGGCTAATCAATTCCTCGGCGTTGGGGCGGCGCTCGGCAATGGCTTTCTGCAGGTACTGCAAGCTCAGCTTCATGGGCGTGAGCGGATTTTTGATTTCGTGGGCCACCTGCCGGGCCATCTCGCGCCAGGCCGCTTCTTTTTCCTGCGCGGCCAGTTCCTGCTTACTGGCTTCGAGCTTGCGCAGCATGCCGTTGTACTCGCGCACCAGCAGGCCGATTTCGTCGTCGGTGGAGCGGTACTGCAGCTCCTCGTTCTGGCCCGTGAGCGAGGTCTGGGTCAGGCGCTCGGTCACCAAGCTCAGGGGCGCGGTGAGGCGGCGGGCGGCGAAGAAGGCCAGGGCCAGAAAGCCCAGAAACATGAGCGTGAAGATGTTAAGTATCGTGGTAAACAGCTCCGTGAGCTTGCGGTCCAGCTCCTGGGCCGAGTCGAAAAACGGGATGCCCACGTAGCCGGCCAGCGGCCCCACCTGCCCCTCGGCTGTGGCCGGGCCGCGCACCGGCAGGTACAGCGCATTGAAAGAGAGCGAGCCGGCCCGCTCCGTGAGCAGGGCGCGGGTTAGGCTGCCCTCGGCCAGCAGGGCCACGGCCTGCGGATTGAGCAGCGGCCCGAGCAGGCCGGCCTCGAAAATCAGGGGCTGCGACGAGGTCAGCAACTCGCCCTGGGCGTTGTACACGTTCAAGTCGGCCTCGGTGAAGGCGGCCACGTTGCGCACCAGCGCGGCCAGGGCCGGGCGACTGGTAGCCTCAGCCGGGCCGGCCAGCAGGTCGGGGCGGCGGCGCAGGCTTTCGAGCGCTACCTGCCCGCGCCGCTCGTAGGTGCGCCGCAAATCCTGCTCGTAAGAGTCAATTACCTGCGAGCCCACGGCTACGCTCACCACCAGCAGGGGCACCAGAATGCCGCCCGTAAGCAGGAGTTGAATGCGGGAGCTCAGGTTGAAGCGCAGCTCCGGCGGCCAGCCCCGCACGAGCAAATACAGGCCCGCCAGCAGGGCCGCCGCAAAGCAGCCGAGCAGAAACTGAAACGAGAAGTTGGCCAGCCAGTCGCTCAGCGAGTAGGTGGCCGTGGTCACGACGACCGTGCGCCGCACCGTGCCGCGCACGGCCAGGTGGTGGAAGCCGTCCTGCACCAGTCCCGTGGTGTAGAGCCGCGGGTTGCTCAGGCCCGAGGGCGGCAGGCGGCGGGCATAGTCAAAATCCCCTTCCGAGTACACCAGCCGGCCGTTGAAGTAGCCGCCGTAGCTGAGGTCGGTTATCAGGCCGGGCTGGAAAAACTTCTGGTCCACGAGCAGCTCGGGCAGCACGCTGTAGGCGCTCAGCTTCTTGAGCGTCAGGGCCAGGGCAATGGTGCCCAGCGGCTGCCCGGCCGAGTCGCGCACCTGCGTCAGGGCCGTGTAGCGGCGCGAGCTGAACGAGTTGCCCGAGCGCATCAGGTACACGCCGGGCTGGTCGGTGGCCGTGGTGTTGCGGCGGATGTCGCGCCGCAGGGCGGCCAGCGTGGGCACCTCGCCGGGCGTGGGCCGGGCCAGGGCAGCCTCGCCCTCGGTGGCGGGCGTGGCCACGCCC
>CAXUEM010000357.1:0-527 GCA_964249885.1 uncultured Hymenobacter sp.
GCCACCGCGGCCGCGGTTATTGTTGTTGCGCCGGCTCATGAACCAGAACAAGAGCATCAGCACGATGATAATAACCCAGAAGCTGGGCCCGCCGCCACCCTCGCCGCGGCCGCGGGCACTGGGCCGGGCATCGGCGGGGTCGGCCTTGTACTCGCCTTTGGCCAGGGCAATAAGTTGGTCGGTGGCGCGGTCGAAGCCGGCGTAGTACTGCTTCTGCTGGAAAGCGGGCGCCAGCGTGTTGCTCACAATGCGGCGGGCCAGGGCGTCGGGTACGGCGCCTTCCAGGCCGCGGCCGGTCTGAATCCAGGCTTTGCGCGGCTGCAGCGAGACCAGCAGCAGCAGGCCGTTGTTCTTGCCGGCCCGGCCGATGCCCCAGCTCACGAACAGCTCCTGGGCGTAGGCCGCCACTTCCTGGTCGCCGAGCGTGGGCACCGTGACGATGGCAATCTGCGAAGACGTGCTGTCGTCGTAGGCCACGAGCTTGCGCTCCAGCGCCTCGGCTTCCTGTGGCTGCAGCAGGCGGGCAA
>CAXUEM010000357.1:537-3743 GCA_964249885.1 uncultured Hymenobacter sp.
GGGCCCGTAGCGCGCCCAGCGGCAGCAGCAATAAGGCGGCAAAAAACCAGCTCAGCGCCGACGACCGCGCCCAGGTGGCGGGCGACTGCCGGGCGGACTGCGGCGCGCTACCCCCTGCTGGCCGGGTCAAACCGGATTTATTTAACTGGAAAGACAACCAGGAAGACCTCATGTGCCGGAGGACGGGCCCTTGGGGCCGCCGTAAGAAATGGTATCGTCCAGCTCGTTCTGGTCGGTGGCCGCGTTGTAGGGGAAAAACTTCTGCAGCTGCTCGCCCACCATTTTCACGCCCCGGCCGAGGCCCTCGACGTAGTTCTCCTGCCGGAACTGCCCCAGCACCGTTTCCTTGGTTACTTCCCAGAAGTCGTCGGGTACGGCCGCGTTGATGGCCGCATCGCCGATGACGGCAAACTGCCGGTCCTGCCAGGCCAGGTAAAACAGCACGCCGTTGCGCTCGGCCGTCTGGTGCATGTTCAGCTCGGCGAAGACTTGGGCGGCGCGGTCCAGCGGCTCGGGCGTGGGGCAGCGGTCTTCTAGGTGCACCCGGATTTCGCCCGAAGTCGTGGTTTCAGCCTGCCGGATGGCCGCCACCAGAGCTTCCTCCTGGGCCGGAGTGAGAAAGTTTTTCATGGTTTCAGTTAAGAGTTAAACGTTAAGAGTTAAGCATTTAGAGCAACGAGCTTCAGCTAAACTGTCAGCCCAAAAGCCGGCGGCCATTTTAGCTTTTCCCTTTTAACTCTTCTCTCTTAACTGACCTTAGAACTGCACCGTGGGCGCTTTCTGCGAGGCAGCGTCGGCCTCGAAAGCGGTTTTGGGCTGGAAGCCGAACATGCCGGCAAACAGGTTATTCGGGAAGGAGCGCGTGAACGTGTTGTAGTCGGTCACCAAGCTGTTAAACTTGTTGCGCTCCACGTTGATGCGGTTTTCGGTGCCCTCAATCTGGGCCTGCAGCTCCTGGAAGGCGGCGCTGGCTTTCAGCTCGGGGTAGTTTTCCGACACGGCCAGCAGGCGGCCCAGGCCCTGCGAGAGCTGACTTTGCGCGGCCTGAAACTTCTGGATGTTTTCGGGCGTGAGCTGGTCGGGGTTGATTTGGACCGAGCTGGCCTTGGCGCGAGCCTCAATCACACTTGTTAAGGTGCCCTGCTCGAATTTGGCGTTGCCCTTCACCGTGTTCACTAGGTTTGGAATCAGGTCGGCGCGGCGCTGGTAGGCGCTCTGCACATTGGCCCACTGGCCTTTCACGGCCTGGTCGCGCTGCACCATGCCGTTGTAGCCGCACGAAGATTGCGAAAGTAGAATGACTAGGCCAGCGAAGTAGAGAAGAATGCGGTTCATCAGAAAAAAAGGAAAGGAAAGAAAAACAGGAAACAGCGGGTGGGCGCCGCAACCTTTCCCAGCTAAGCTGGTTGGGGGGCCGCGTCCGGCGCAAAGTACGCAGTTGGGCCGTGGCAGTTGTGCTAGCCCGAAAAAGCCGTACTTAGCAGTTCGGCCGGATTTGCCTTAGCCGTAAATTCGGCGTTCACCCTTCCTCCTTCTCCTCTTCACCCTCGTGAAAGCCGTTATTCCCGTTGCCGGCATTGGCTCGCGCCTGCGGCCGCACACCCACACCCAGCCCAAAAGCCTGGTGCCGGTAGCCGGCAACACCATTCTGGGCCACCTCATCGACCGGCTGCGGGCCGCCGGCTTCGAGGAGTTCGTGTTCATTATTGGCTACCTGGGCGAGAAAATTGAGAGCCACGTGCGCCGGCACTACCCCGACATCCAAAGCACTTTCGTGGTGCAGGAGCCGCGCGAGGGCCTGGGCCACGCCCTCTGGCTGGCCCGCGACACCTTCCGCCACGACCCCGACGGCGTGCTGATTCTGCTCGGCGACACCATCGTGGACGTGGACCTGGCCGAGCTGCTGCGCACGCCCGGCTCGGTGCTGGCGGTGAAGGAAGTCAAGACGCCGAGCATGTTCGGGCTGGTCGAAACGAACCAGGGTGGCACCGTGCGCAAGGTGATTGAGAAGCCGCGCATTCCGAAGTCGAACTACGCACTAGTGGGCCTCTACAAGCTGGCCTTTCCGGAGGCGCTGGCCCAGGCGCTGGAGTACATCATCGACAACGGCGTGCGCACCCACGACGAATTTCAGCTCACCGACGCGCTCATGCGCCTGATTGAGGACGGCGAGCAGATGACGACCTGCCCCGTGGACAACTGGTTTGACTGCGGCCGCAAGGAGACCCTGCTGGAAGCCAATGCCAAGCTGCTCAACCGGCCCGAGTTTATGGACCGCCGCGACTACGCCACGCAGTACCCCGACGCCGTGATAATTCCGCCGGTCAGCATCGGCTATGGCTGCCAGATTGCGCACTCCATCATCGGCCCGAACGTGGCCATCGGCGACAAGACCATCATTCAGAATACCATCCTGAGCGATTCCATCATCGGCTCCTATTCCGAGCTGCGCTCGGCCGTGATGCACGACTGCATCGTGGGTTCCGACGCTTCTTTCCGGGGCCTGAACCACAGCCTCAACATCGGCGACAACACGGAAATCGACTACAGCTAGGCCGGCCGGCTCTCTTTTTCGCGGATTAGTCTTACTTTTCCGCATGAAAAACGGGCTGCGGCGCTGGCGTCAGGGAGTTATTGCTTTGTTCGCGCTCCTCTTGTGGGCGCCCAGCGGCTGGGGCCAAACCGCGCTGGGCCAGCCCTCACTGGATGAGGCCAAGGTGCAAATCTGGTGCGCCGCTCTGCGCTACGTGTACGACGACACCGGCCGGCCCCAGCTCAAAAACAGCCTGCGCTGCGAGGCCGGCAACCTGCCCGCGCTGGTAGCCAGCATCCGCCCCGACAGCCAGCGCGTGTACAGCCTGCTCTATCAGCCCATCGAGGGCCGGGGCAGCATATATCAGGGCAAAAAGGATGATGCGGCCCGGCTCACGGCCCTAACCAAGGCCATTATCACGAAGCTGCGCGCCTCGCCGGCCCGGCGCAAAGACCCCGCCCGCCTGGCCCGGCTCGCCACGCTCGAAACCGCGCTGAGCACCTACGTGACCAGCGGCACCCCGCCTGGCGAGCTGGCCGAGTCGGCGGTGGCCACTACTACGGCCGCGGCCGACAGCACCGCCGCCGCACCCGCCCTGGGCCCCGCCGAAGCGGCCGAAACTGCCGCCGACGCCGACGCTGCCACTCCGCCCGCGCCGGCCGCCGCGCCCGAC
>CAXUEM010000358.1:0-3742 GCA_964249885.1 uncultured Hymenobacter sp.
CGGTTTGTCCTGGGCGCGGACGCCGGCGGCCAGCAGCAGCGCCGAAAGGGTGAGCAGCGACGAAAGGAAGGCCTTCATAAAAAGCAGGTCAAGAGAAAAATACGCGACGAAAGTATATCAGAACAGACAAATCAGGCCGGGAATAATTCCCGGCCTGATTTGTCCTGCCTGCCGCACGGCACTAACAACTTGCCCCCCTGCTGGCTAAGCCAGCTGGTATTTGCGCTGGCGCTGCGCCTTGATGGTTTCGTCGGCCAGGTACTCTTCGTAGCTCATGCGCCGGTCGATGATGCCGTCGGGCGTGAGCTCGATGATGCGGTTGGCGATGGTATCGATGAACTGCAAGTCGTGCGAGGCAAACAGCAGCGAGCCGGTGAAATCCTTGAGGCCGTTGTTGAGGGCCTGAATGCTCTCCAGGTCGAGGTGATTCGTCGGGTCATCAAGCACGAGCACGTTGCCGCTTTCCAGCATCATCTTCGAGAGCATGCAGCGTACCTTTTCGCCGCCGCTCAGCACGTTGGGCTTTTTCTGCGACTCTTCGCCCGAAAACAGCATCCGGCCCAGCCAGCCGCGCACGAAGCTCTCGTCTTTCTCCACCGAGTACTGCCGCAGCCAGTCTACCAGGTTCATGTCGCCGGCCTGGAAATAGTCGGAGTTTTCCTTCGGGAAATAGCTCGGCGTGATGGTCGTGCCCCACTTAAACTCGCCTTTGTCGGCCTTGGCGTGGCCGAAGAGAATGTCGAAGAGCAGCGAGGCGGCGCGGTCGTCGCGGCCCACAATGGCCACCTTGTCGCCCTTATCGAGCGAAAACGACACGTCCTTGAGCACCGACTTGCCATCAACTTTGGCGCTGATGCCCTCCACGGTCAGCAGCTGATTGCCGGCTTCGCGCTCGGGCTTAAAGGCGATGTAGGGGTAGCGGCGCGAGCTGGGCTTGATGTCTTCCAGGGTCAGCTTCTGGAGCAGCTTCTGACGCGAGGTGGCCTGCTTGCTCTTCGAGGCGTTGGCCGAAAAGCGGCGCACAAACTCCTCCAGCTCCTTGCGCTTGTCCTCGGTTTTCTTGTTGATGTCCTGGCGCTGGCGCAAAGCCAGTTGGCTGCTCTCGTACCAGAACGAGTAGTTGCCGGGGTACATCGTGATTTTCGAGAAGTCCAAATCGGCCATGTAGTTGCACACGGCATCGAGGAAGTGGCGGTCGTGGCTCACCACAATCACGGTGTTCTGAAACGAGTCGAGGAAATTTTCGAGCCAGAGCACCCTCTCGGCATCCAGGTTGTTCGTCGGCTCGTCGAGCAGCAACACGTCGGGGTTGCCAAACAGGGCCTGGGCCAGCAGCACCCGCACCTTTTCGCTCGCGCCAAGGTCGGCCATCAGGCGGTGGTGCTTGTCCTCGGTGATGCCCAGGCCGGAGAGCAGCTCGGCGGCCTCGTAGTCGGCATTCCAGCCCTCGAGGTCGGCAAACTCGCCTTCGAGCACGGCGGCCCGCTCGCCGTCGGCGTCCGAGAAGTCGGCCTTGGCGTAGAGCGCGTCTTTTTCCCGCATCACCTCAAACAGGCGCTGGTGGCCCTGAATCACGGTTTGCAGCACCGGCTGGTCGTCGTAGGCAAACTGATTCTGCCGGAGCACGGCCAGGCGCTGGCCGGCGGGCATTTCCACCGAGCCGGTGTTGGGCTCGAGCTCGCCGGAGAGGATTTTCAGAAAGGTGGATTTGCCGGCGCCGTTGGCCCCGATGAGGCCGTAGCAGTTGCCGGGCAGGAATTTAACGGTCACGTCCTCAAACAGCACCCGCTTGCCGTAGCGCAAACTCACGTTGGTAGTCGAAATCATAAATAAGACAGCAGTAAAAGCAAAAGAAAACCCGGCGGCCAGCCGGCAGCGCCCAAAATTACGCAAAACGCCCCGCGCCGGGCGCGCAGGCGTGGTGCCGGGGCTGCCAACCAAAGAAAAATAACTGACTAGCCTTCAATTAAGTGCCCGGCCGGGCCGCTGGCCCGGTGCCCGGCCCGCAGCCGGGAGCAGCCCGAATCGGAACATCAAGCCCAAAAATCAAGTATAGCGGCTCAGGTTGGCCCGGCTGGCCGGCTCGCATCACCTTCCTTTTTCTCTTTACCCGACACCTTTCGTACCCTTTATGTCTGACGCCACCCTCACCCCGGAAAACAACGGTTTTCGCATGGGCCTGCTGACCGCCGCTGCGCTGTGCGCTTATACCCTGCTGGCGGCCCTACTGGGCTTTTTCAGCCGCATTGAGGCCGGCGCGCTGGATGTGATAATCCTGGTAGCCGGCGTGACCCTGGCCATTGCCCGCTACAAAAAGGCCAAGGGCAACAAGATGCCTTACCTGCAGGGCTTCGGCACGGGCATTATCACGGCCATCGTGGCTTCCGTCACCCTGGGGCTGTTTTTTATCGTGCTCAGCGCCGTGCTGCCCAAGAGCATGGACCTGACCCGCGCCCGCGACCTGTTCGGGTTTGATTTATCGATAGTTATTGCCTTTCTGGCCATCGTGCTGCTGGGCAGCATGTCGGGGGTTATTACCTCGCTGGTAGCCATGCAGGCCTTCAAGAGCCCCGACCACCAGCCCATGCAAAGCGTAGAATAGGCGCTCCGGGCCGGCTTCTGGTCTGGCCCCGCGAGGCACTTAAGCAGCAAAGCCCCCGGTGCCGCCCGCGCCGGGGGCTTTTTGCAAAAATGGACCGGCCAACGAAAAAAGAAGGCGGATGTTGTGCAGAGTCAAAAAAATTCTTAATTTTATGCCAACAATAATCTAGGCCGTGAAACTAAACATAGTTTCACTTGCGTTTTGCCAACATAACAACCTAATAACCCTTTTACTTCTTTTTTTTATGTCCTCCAAGTTTCTCTCCCTGCTGACTGTAGCTGGCTTGGCGCTGGCTGCTTCTTCCGCCCAGGCCCAGGTGGCCGACAAAGCGGTAGCTTCTCCGAGCACGGTAGCACAGGGTCCCCTGTCGCTGACGGCCGCTGACTTGACCCGGGACATGAGCACGCGTCTCAAGCTCAACGAAGCGCAGTACATCAAGCTCTACGAAGTAAACAAGACCCGCGTAAATCAGGTGGCGCAGATTCAGCGCGACTTCAGCAACGACGAGAGCCTGCGCAACGCCAAGATGGCCGAGCTGGAAGCTCAGTATCAGCAGGAGTGCAGCCGCATCCTGACGCCCTCGCAGCTGAGCCAGTTGCAGAACAACAAGTCGACTCAGCCCGCCCAGACCGGCAACGGCGTAGGCTAAGCCACCGAGGCGTCCCTGACGCTACAAGCCGTAACCGAAAAAGGCCAATCGAGTCATCGATTGGCCTTTTTCGTGAGGCCAGCCGGCCCGCTTCACGGCTGGGGCGGCAGCGGGTCTACCAGGATTTCGGTTACCGTGCCCAGCGGCCCGAAGCGCAGGCTGAGCTTGGGCGCCGCTGAGCGCTGGTGGGCCGGCTGGCACTGCGTGCCGGGCGCCAGGTAGTAGTAGTATACTTTCTCGGTCTGGGCGCGCAGCTCTTCTTCGTCGGGGTGGCCGAGCAGCTCATTGATGGAGTTGGCGCGGGCTTCGTAGAGCTGTTCGCGGGCGGCGAGCAGGGCCGGCAGCTGCGCCGCGCGCCGGTTTTGGCAGGCGTAGGGGTCGCGGGCCCAGGCGGCAGCATCGAAGCCGGGCAGCTGGGCCGGCAGCCCGTGGCCGCAGGCAGCCAGCAGGGGGTAGGCCAGGGCCAGCAGGGGGGCAGCCCAGCGCTGGCC
>CAXUEM010000359.1:0-3742 GCA_964249885.1 uncultured Hymenobacter sp.
GCCCTGGGCTAACCGCCGGCGGGGGCCAGCCAGATTCCGGGGGCTGCGGGTGCCGCGGGGGGTGAGGAGGGCGGCGGGGGCCACCAGCGCCGCGCCGGCCGGGCCGCCAAACTGCCGGGCGGCCTCGGCCAGGGGCCGCTCGGCTGTGGCCAGGCCCGGCAAGGTGCCGATGCACACCACCTGCACGAGCAAGAACAGCCCCGCCACGGTGGCAATGGCCGTGAACAAGGCAAACGGCACCGTGCGCTGCGGCTGCTCAATCTCCCCGGCCGGAATGGCCGCCACATCAAACCCCGAAAACGTAAAGATGAGCAGCAGCACCGCCCCCGAAAACCCCGAGTAGCTGGGCACCGCGGCAAACGAAAACGCCTGCCAATCGACAAAAAACAAGCCTACTCCGGTGAACGCCAGCAGCAGCGCCAGCTTGCTGACCGTGAACAGGTTGTTGACCAGCGCGGCCGTGCGCACGCCCACCAGATTGAGGGCCGTGAGCGCCGCGATGAGCACGCTCATAAAAGCCACGCGGCCGGTCCCGCCGCCCAGCGCCGGCCAGAAGTAGGCCGCGTAGTCCACCAGCAGATTGCAGAGCGCCGCGAAGCTGGCCAGCCGCGACACCCACAACAGCCAGCCCACCTCGAAACCTACCAGCGGCCCAAACGCCTCGCGGGCATACAGATAAGGCCCGCCGGCGGCCTGAAACCGGCTGCTGACTTCGGCAAAACACAGGATAATCAGCGTCACGACGAGGGCGGCGGCCACGTAGGCCAGCAGGCTCCAGGCGCCCACCAGCGCATAAATCTTGGCCGGTAACCCCAGAATACCGGCCCCGATGGTGATGTTGATGATGAGGGCGACAAAGTCCCAGCGGCGAATGCCGCGCACCAGAGGAGGCCGGGAGTCAGCCACGGAAACAGGAGTCATGCTAAACCAGAAAAAGCAACTTAAAACAGCCTTACAGGCCCCGGCAGGCGGGGTCAAGTGGTAGCGGGGCTACAACAACAGGAGCAGTTTTGATAAGGCTTCGGGCTCAGCATGCGGGCAAATATAGGCGGCGCCCGGCAGGTGGCGCGCGGCCAAATATGCCGGGCGTGGAAAACTCTGCCGCGCCCTGATTAGTTGTTTCGGCGCCGGGTCTTACCTTTGCCGGGTCAATTCTTTCTGACCAAAGGATTGTTTTTATACAGAGGCGCTGAGAGACAGGCTCAGTGAAGCGCCGGCAACCCCCAGACGAAAGCTGGAACGGTGCCAACTCCTGCACATATAAAAACAAGTTGCCGTGGAAGCCTCCAACACCCCTCCCGCTTTTCTTGCCGCCGAATCTGCCCGCCTGAGCCTCCTATGCCGGGCTGGTATGGGCTGTTGTTGCTGTTGTCGTCAGGCCTAGTCTTTCAGTTGAAAGCACTACGCGGGTAAGCTCCTGACAGCGCCGGCTGCTCGGGCAGTGCGCGCCCGCATTTCCCTCTTTTTTGCTGGTGAAGCGGTGCGCGCTGGCGTGCGGTTTCTTGTGCGGCGGTCGGCCGCCGGGTACCCCCTGCTGGCAGCGGCGTTTTAGCCCAAAGCCCGCCGCAAAGAAGCTGATAAGGTGCTTTCTTCAAGGCTGTTGCTCGGCGCCCAATCCTGATTTCTGGACTCATCACCCCCGCGGCCCCCTTGTGCGCGGCCCATTTCTGCCACTTTATTCTCCTACATTTTTTTCTGATTATGTCCGCCACTCCCAAGCCCATTGGCATCTATTTCGAACACCCCGACTGGTTTAAGCCGCTGTTTGCGGAGCTGGACCGCCGCGGCCTGCCCTACGAGAAAATCGACGCCGCCCACCACCTCTTCAACCCCGCCGAAAAGGAAAGCCGCTATAGTCTGGTAGTCAACCGGATGAGCTCGTCGGCCTACCTGCGCGGGCACGGGCAGGGCATCTTCCACACGGCCGGCTTCGCCACGCATTTGGAGCGCATCGGTACGCGCATCATCAACGGTTCGGCCGCCACGGCCATCGAAACCAACAAGGCGCGCCAACTTTCGCTGTTCGAGTCGCTGGGGCTGAAATACCCCAAGTCGTTCGTCATAAACCACGCTTCGCGAGCCGTGGATGCGGCCAAGGAGCTGCGCTTTCCGATTGTGGTGAAAGTGAACATCGGCGGCAGCGGCGCGGGCATCATCCGCTTTGATACGCCGGAGGGTCTGCAGGCAGCCGTGGACAACCAGCAGATTGACCTCGGCATCGACCAGACGGCGCTGGTGCAGGAATATGTGACGCCCCGCGGCGGCCACATCCACCGGGTGGAGATGCTCGATGGCGAGTTTCTCTACGCCATGAAAGTGTTTACCACCGGCGAGAGCTTCAACCTCTGCCCCGCCGAAATCTGCCAGATTCCCGAGGAGCAGTCGGCCGAGTTCTGCCTGACTGAAGCGCCGAAAAAAGGCATTCAGGTCGAAGCCTTCACGCCGCCCGCCGAAGTAATTGAAGCCGTGAAGCGCATCGTGGCCGCCGCCAAAATTGACGTAGGCGGCATCGAGTACCTCATTGACGACCGCACCGGCGACGTGCTGTTCTACGACATCAACGCCCTCTCCAACTTCGTGGCCGACGCCGTGAACGTAGTGGGCTTTGACCCCTACGCCCGCTTCGTGGACTACCTTGAAAACCAGCTGCCGGGCGCCGACAGCGCCGCCCGGCCAGCCGCCAACGCCCAGGCCGCGCCCGCTCTTCAACTCGTCACCGAATCAATTCACTAGGTTATGAAATTTGGCTATTGGATGCCCATTTTCGGCGGCTGGCTGCGCAACGTGGAAGACGAGCAGATGCCCACCGACTGGCGCTACGTCAAGCAGCTGGCCCAGCGCAGCGAGGCGCTGGGCTACGACCTCACGCTCATCGCCGAGCTGTACCTGAACGACATCAAGGGCGTGGAAGCGCCCTCGCTCGAAGCCTGGAGCACGGCCGCCGCGCTGGCCGCCGTCACCGAGCAGCTCGAAATCATGGTGGCCGTGCGGCCCACCTTCCACAACCCGGCCCTGCTGGCCAAGCAGGCGGCCAACATTGACCTGATTGCGCCCGGCCGCCTGTCGTTGAACGTGGTGAGCAGTTGGTGGCGCGACGAGGCCAGCAAGTACGGCCTGCACTTCGAGCAGCACGACGACCGCTACGCCCGCACCAAAGAGTGGCTGGACGTGGTGACCAACGTCTGGCAGCAGGACCATTTCAGCTATGACGGCAAGTACTACCAAGTGGCCGACAATGTGTTGCAGCCCAAGCCCGCCAAGGCGCCGTTTCTGTACGCCGGCGGCGAATCCGAAGCCGCCAAAGACCTGATTTCCACCCAGTGCGACGGCTATGTCATGCACGGCGACTCGCCCGAACTCATCGGCGCCCGCATCGCCGACATGCGCCGCCGCCGCGAGCAGAAGGGCCTGCCGCCCATGAAATTCGGCGTGGCCGGCTACACCATCGTGCGCGACACCGAGCAGCAGGTGAAGCAGGAGCTGGACCGCATCACGAACGTGAAAGCCTCCGCCGCCGGCTACGACAACTACCAGCAGTGGCTGGCCGGCACCCAACTGGAGCAGCAGGTTTCCTTGCACGACTATTCGGTTTCGAACCGCGGCCTGCGCACCGGCCTCACTGGCACCACCGCTCAGTTGCAAGACCGCATCGGCGAGTTTGAAAAGGTGGGCGTGGACTTTTTCCTGCTCCAGGCCAGCCCCCAGCTAGAGGAAATGGAGCGGTTCTCGGAGGCCGTTATTC
>CAXUEM010000360.1:0-338 GCA_964249885.1 uncultured Hymenobacter sp.
GGCCGGTGCCGGTGCTGGCCCAGCGCCAGAGGGCGGGGCCGTAGCCGCCGGGCGGCACCACCGTAGTCGGCACGGGGTTGTAGTAGCGGGTGCCGTCGAAGCGGGCCTGAATTTTCATGGCAGCGGGAATCAGGACCTGCTAGACGCAAACGCGGCCCGCTTGTTTTAGAAAGCCGCGGCCGGGCGGCCGGTTCGCGCAACAACGCTCCCCCTGCTGACCCGCCACCGGGCCGGCCGCGGAGGCGCTACAGACTCAGCAGCTCGCGGAAGCGCACCGACTGCTGGCGCGACACCTCGACCACCTCGTGGCGCTCGAGCAGCGAGCACAACCGCGTCGC
>CAXUEM010000360.1:360-3697 GCA_964249885.1 uncultured Hymenobacter sp.
TTGAGGTTGATAATCTGCTGGCGGTTGGCACGGAAAAACACCTTGGGGTCGAGGCGGGCTTCGAGCTGAGCCAGCGTGCGCGGCACGAGCGGGCGCTGCTGCCCGAAGTAAATCCGGGTGTAGGAGCCGTTGATTTCAAACAGACGCACTTCGGCCAGGCGCACAAACCAGCACCGCTCCCCGTCTTTCACAAACACCTGGTCCTGCTCGGTGAGCGGCGCCAGAGAGGTGGCGGGCGTCAGCGGCTCCTGGAGCGCGGCGGGCCGCCGCTGGGCGCGCACCTTGGCCAGGGCGGCGGCCAGGCGCGCTTCCTGCACGGGCTTGAGCAGGTAGTCCAGGGCATTCACCTCAAAGGCGCGCAGGGCGTGCTCGTTGTAGGCGGTGGTGAAGATGACGGGCGGGGCGGTTTCGAGCGAGGCCAGCAGCTCAAAGCCGGTTTCGCCGGGCATGTGAATGTCGAGCAAAAGCAGGTCGGGGCGCAGGGCGGCCAGCTGCTGCCGGGCCTCGGGCGCGTCGCGGGCTTCGCCGGCTACCGTCACGTCGGGGTGGGCTTGCAGCAGGCGGCGCAGCTCCTGGCGGGCCAGGCGGGAATCATCAACCAGCAGGACGTTCATTTTCAAAGGATAAAGAGCAGCTGCCGAAGCTATTTTAAGTAAGCCAGCGCCGGGATGGAGGCCGCAACATGGCCGGCTGCTGCTGAAACCGGCGTGGCCGGCAGCTGCAGCGTGGCCAGCACGGTGTCGGGGACGGCGGGGTCGTTGCCGATGTAGAAGTGGGCCCGCGCCCCGAAAGCCTGCCCGAGCCGCTCGCGCAGGGTGCGCAGACCCAGCCCGACGGGGGCGGGCACCGCCGGCGGGTGGTACTGGCCGGTGCTGCGCACGCGCAGCTGCAAGCAGCCGGCTTCATCGAGCTGCGCCGCTACCTCGATGAAGCCGCCCGCCGGCCGCGAGGCGATGCCGTGCTTGATGGCATTCTCGACCAGCAGCTGCACCGTGAGCGGGGGCAGCCGGGCTTCTTCGGCGGCGGGGTCCACGGCCAGGGTGTAGCGCAGGCGGTCTTCGAGCTGCAGGGCCTCCAGGGCCAGGTAATCGGCCACGATGCTCATTTCCTGGCGCAGCGGCACCAGGGGCGTGGTGTTATGCTGCATCACGTAGCGCAGCAGCTCAGCCAGGTGAGCCAGCGCCTGCCGGGCCCGGCCGGGGTTTTCACTCACCAGCGCCCGGATGTTGTTGAGGCCATTGAACAGAAAGTGCGGGTTGAGCTGGGCGCGCAGCGTGTTGAGCTCGGCCTCGCGCACGGCGGCCGTGAGCTGCCACTTCTCGATTTCGGCGCGGCGCGAGCGTTGCAGGTAGTGCCAGCCCAGGTAGGCGGCCGTCCAGAGCCAGAGCATCACGCTCAAGTTCAGCACGTAGCCCAGGTAGGGCAGCCAGCCCTGCGGCTGCGCGCCGGCCGGCTGTGCGGGCAGCACCAGGGTGGCCAGCAGCCCGATGACGACCTCGCTGCCCCCGGCCAGCAGGGCGTTGGCCAGCAGCAGCCGGCCCAGCAGCGCCCGCGGCGAGAGTTTCAGCCAGCCCCGGCCCAGCAGCAGGCGGCGCAGCAGGTGCGAGGCGCCCAGCAGGGTGGCGGCAATAACCAGGCTGAAAATCCAGGTCCAGGCGCCCTGGGCCGTACGGGGTACAAATACATTGAACAACACCAGGTTGAACAGCGCGTAGCCGCTCCAGCTCAGCAGCTGAGTGCGCCAGTAGTAGCGGCCGGGCGGCGGGATGCGGCCCGGGGCGGCGAGCAGCCGCGGCTCAGGCGCCATGCGCGGAGGCGGCGTAGGCCAGCTGGTTTTGGCGGTACGAGCGCCACAGCAGGCCGGCCAGCAAAGCCAGCGCCGCCGTCATGAAAGCCGGAATCAGGTACAGCTGCCCGGCGGGCAGGCGCAGGCCCAGCAGCAGGCAGCCCACGCTTATCAGGCCGGCCAGCAGGGCAAAGGCCGGGCTTTTATAGAACCAGGCGTAGGGGAAAAAGTGGGCGCCGGTGATGATGCCGTAGGCCATAATAAAGTGCTGCGGGTAGCGGCCGTAGATGAACATGAGCAGCGGGAAATAAAAGAGCTGGGCAAAATTCAGCCACAGGCCCAGCGGCTGCAGCGGGTTGTGCGGCAGGGTCCAGGTGGTGCGCAGCGGCCCCGACAGCAGCCGGGCCAGCGGCAGGGTGAGCGCGCCCACGCAAAACGTAAGCAGGCCCCGGCGGCCCAGCGAGTAGGGCAAGGCCCAGACCACGGCGATGCCGGCCCAGACCAGCAGCGCGGCCAGAATAAAGTCCAACCCGTTTTTGGCTTTGACCGACAGCTCCAGGCGGAGCCGGTCGAGGGAAAAGGCAGCGGCTTGGGCGGCTTGAGCGGCGGGAGCGGCAGTGGGCACGGGCAGCAGCGAAAAGAAAAGGTGAGCGAAAGGTTGAAAAAGGCAAATAAAGCTATTTTTTGGCCGGGTAGTTGGCCAGCAAAAACGCATCGGTCTGGCTGAAAAACCAGGTCGGGTCGTCATACATCAGGAAGTGCCGGCCCGCCTGCGAGAGCTCGATGCGGTGCTGGGGCAGCCGGGCGTACTGCTGGGCAAAGGTGCTGCGCACGCTCTCCATGGTGGAGCCGTAGGGCTGGTAGGCGGCCCAGGCCCCGAGCACCAGCGCCGGCTGCTGCAGCCGGCCCAGGTCGGCGCGCAGGTCGGTGGTATACAGCTCGTACATGGCCTGAGCCACGCTGCCTGGCTCCGAGGCTCGGCCCCAGCGGGCGAGCAGGGTCTGGCGGGCGGTGTCTGTGACCATGCCGGCCACCATCTGGCGCTGCATGGCGGCGGGCATGGGGCCGGCTTTCATCTGCTGGCGCATGCCCTCGGCCATGGGCCGGGCGGCCTCTACCGTCAGGGCCGGGTTCTGCACGGCGGCCAGAAAGGGCAGCGAGTCGACAATGACCAGCGGACCGATGGCCGTCGGCTGGGCCACGCTCAGCCACAAACCCAGAAAGCCGCCTAGGCTGTGGCCGATGATGGCGGGCCGGTCCAGCTTCTGCGTTTTGATGTAGGTCAGCAGCTCGTCGCGCACGGGCAGCAGAAAACCCGCCGGCGCACCAGGGGCAGTAGCGGCCGCGCCCTCCGAGGCAAGCCCGGCCGGGGGAGCCGGCACCCCGCCGAAACCGGCCAGGCTCAGCACGTGGCACTGGTAGCCGCGGCCGGCGTAGCGGGCCACGGTTTCGTCCCAGACGGCGCCGGGGCAGGTCAGGCCCGGAATCAGAATCACCGGGCGGCCCTTGCCCGTCACCTGCACCCGGAAGCTGGGGTGGGCGGCGGGGTTG
>CAXUEM010000361.1:0-363 GCA_964249885.1 uncultured Hymenobacter sp.
AGCTACGTGAGCGGCGAAACCATGTGGCTGAAGCTGCGCACCGTGGACGGCACCACGCACCGGCCGCTGGTGGCCAGCAGCGTGGCGTACGTCGAGGTATTGAACCAGCAGGGGGTGCCGGTGCTGCAAGCCAAAATCAGGCTGCGCGCGGCGGCCGGCGCCGGCTCGGTGCCGCTGCCGGCGGCCTTGCCCTCGGGGCGCTACACGGTGCGGGCCTACACCGGCTGGATGCAGAACTTCGGCCCTGAGTATTACTTCCAGACGCCAGTCAGCATTATTAATACCCGCGCGCCGCTGGGTGTGCCGGCCGTGGCGCCGGACCCGCGCTACGACGCTCAATTTTTCCCCGAGGGCGGCGAGCTG
>CAXUEM010000361.1:504-3688 GCA_964249885.1 uncultured Hymenobacter sp.
CCGCCGAAGGCACCGTGCTGGACGCCACAGGCGCGGCGGTGGCGCAGTTCAAGACTCTGCGGTTCGGGTTGGGCAGCTTCTCGTTTTTGCCGGCGCAGGCCGGGGCCGGCTACTCGGCCCTCATCCGCCTGGCCGATGGGCGCCGTATCAGCAGCCCGCTGCCGGCCGTGCGCGCCCAGGGCTACGTGCTGCGCCTGCTGGACGCGGGCGCCGGCAAGCTGCGCCTGGTGGTGCAAGCCCGCGGCGTGGCGGCCGACGAAACCCTGTACCTGCTCGGCCACGCCCGCCAGCAGGTGGCCGTGGCGGCCGAGGGTCAGGTGTTCGAGGGGCAGGTCGTGTTCACGATTGACAAAGACAAGCTCGCGCCCGGCGTCTCGCACTTCACCGTCTTCAACCAGCGCCGGCAGCCGCTGGCCGAGCGGCTATATTTCCAGCCGCCGCCAGCTTCGGCCGCGCTGGCCCTTATGGCCCGCACCGACAAGCCCCGGTACGGCAGCCGCGAGCAGGTAACGCTGCAACTGGGCGCGGCCGGCGGCACGGCGGATGCGCCGGCTGCCAGCGTCTCGGTTGCCGTGTACCAGCTTGATTCGCTTTCGGCGGCGGGCGGGCCCAATGTGCTGAGCTACCTCTGGCTGACCTCGGACCTGAAGGGCCTGGTCGAAAACCCCGACTACTACCTCACGGGCAGCGGTCCGGAAGCCGCCGAAACGGCCGCCAACCTCATGCTGACCCAGGGCTGGAGCCGCTTCCGCTGGCGCGAGGTCTGGGCCGAAAAGCCTGACTCGCTGCCGCACGCGCCCGAGCTCAACGGCCCGCTGCTGCGGGGCCGGGTGCTGAGCCGCGCCACGGGCCGGCCGGCGGCCGGCATCCCGGCGTTTCTGACGGTGCCGGGCCGGCGCATTCAGCTTTATAACTCGCTGAGCAAGGCCGATGGCAGCGTCCGGTTTGAGGTGCCTGATTTCTACGGCGCCCAGCAGCTGCTGGTGCAGGCCGGCGACAGCCTGCACCGGGTGGCGCTGCTCAGTCCGTTTTCGGGGCGCTACCCCCCTGCTGGGCCGGCCGAACCGCTGCCGCTCACCCTGCCCTCCGCCTGGGCCGCCGACCTGGCGCGCCGCCACGTGCAGGCTGAGGTGCAGCGCCAGTATTTTGGCAGCCGCCCGGTGCGCTACCAGGCGCCGGCCGCCGATAGCATGGCCTTCTACGGCCAGCCCAGCGCGCGCTACCTGCTCGATAAGTACACCCGCTTTAAGGTAATGGAGGAGGTGATGCGCGAGTACGTGCCGGGCGTGCTGGTACGCAAGCGCAAGGACGGCTTTCACTTCCTGATTCCCGATGACAACGTGCGCAACACGCTGGAAGACCCGCTGGTGCTGCTCGACGGCGTGCCGATTTTCGACACCAACCGCATCATGGCCTTCGACCCGCTGAAAGTGCAGCAGCTCGACGTGCTCACCCGCCGCTATTTCGCCGGCCCGCTGACCTACAACGGCATCGTGAGCTACACCACCTACAAGGGCGACCTCGGCGGCCTACCGCTGCCCGCGCAGGTGCTGCTCCAGGAATACGAGGGCCTGCAGGGGACGCGCGAGTTTTATGCGCCCCGCTACGAGACGCCCCCGGCCACGCGCAGCCGCCTGCCCGACTTCCGCAACCTGCTCTACTGGAATCCCGACCTGACCATCACGCCCGGCACGGAGCTGACTGCCTCGTTCTTCACCTCCGACCAGGCCGGCACCTACCGCGTCGTGGTGCAGGGCCTGAACGGGCAGGGCCAGGCCGGCAGTACCAGCTTCACGTTTGAGGTGAAAGCACCGCTCTAAGCAGCTCCCCAACGGAAACCATCGCGCCGCGGGTCATCCGACCGGCTAGCTGGCATTCCTGCTTTGCGCGAGCTGCCGGTAATACCGGATGGTGCCTTCCTTGTCGGCCTCCAGCTGCTCAAGCAGAGCGGCTAAGGTGGCATCGCATCTGGCGGGGCTGTGTTTGGCTCCCCAAAGGGTGACTTCTACCAGCAGGGGAAGTAAATCCAGTCCCTTGTCGGTCAAGCGGTAGATGAACTTTGACTTCTTGTCGGGGGCGACTTTTTTAGAGATAAAGCCTTGCGACTCCAGCGTGGCCAGCCGGTCGGCCAGAATGTTGGTCGCCACCTTTTCCGCCGACTGTAGGAACTCGCTGTAGGTCGCTTTGCCCGCAAACATCAAGTCGCGCAGAATCAACAGCGTCCATTTGTCGCCCAGCATATCCAGCGAAAAGCTGATAGGACAATCAGAACGGAGTTTCGGCGGCTTCATAAAAGGGAATTGATTTCACTTGCAAAACAAAAGTTAATTGAATTGCTTTTACACTTGCAATGTGCAAGCAAATTTACGGCTTATCCCTGCTTTGCCGGCCATTGTCCACTTCAACCAATTTTACCTAAACGAAATGAATTTCTCGGAAAAAAATGTGGTCATCACCGGCGGCAGCACGGGCATTGGGTTTGCAACGGCGCAAGCCTTTCTCCAGGCCGGCGCCAGGGTCTGGATAACGGGCCGCAGCGAAGGCAACCTACAGGCCGCCGCGGCCAAGCTCAACAGCCCTGACCTGAAAACCATTGTCACCGACACCTCTGGCCTGGCCGGGGTCGCCGCGTTGGAAAAGGCCGTAGCGGAGAGCGTCAAAACCGTCCATGTACTTGTGCTGAACGCTGGAATCGCGACTTTTTCGCCGATTGACCAGACCACCGAGGCCGATTTTGATGCCCAGTTCAACACGAACGTGAAAGGGCACTACTTTACCCTGCAAAAGCTGCTGCCGTATTTGGTGGAGGGTTCCGTCGTGCTGTTCACTTCTTCGACGGTTGCTACCGCCGCCAATCTCAACACAAGTGTCTATTCGGCAACCAAAGGCGCGTTAAACAAAATTGCTCAAATAGCAGCGAATGAGCTGGCCGGCAGAAAGATACGGGTCAACATCGTGAGCCCTGGGCCGGTTGAAACAGAGGGTTTGCTCAACCTGATACCGAAAGAAGCCCTGGGGCATTTGGCCGCCAGCACCGCGCTGCAACGGTTAGCTAAACCCGAAGAGGTTGCCAAAACAATGCTCTTTCTCGCGTCTGATGATGCCAGCTTTATTACGGGTGCAGAGCTCCTGGTTGACGGAGGATATGCAACGTACGCATATAAATAAGCGCACCGTCGCCTAT
>CAXUEM010000362.1:0-285 GCA_964249885.1 uncultured Hymenobacter sp.
CCAGGGTGCGGCGCAGCAGCGTGTCGGCGAAGGCCGTGAGCGAGTCGCCGGCCCAGCGCGTGGCCCGCAGCAGGTCGGCGGGCATGATGCGCTTGACTTCCCAGTTGGCCGCTTCCACGCCGATGCGCTTGGAGTCCTTGAGGTGCTCAATCTGGTCGGGCCGGCAGGCGCTGACGCTTAGCAGTAGCAGGGCCAGCAGGGGGTAGCAGAGCGAAAAAGGCTTCATAAACACAAAAGTCGGGCGCAAACCCCCAGGAGCCGGCCGCCCACATTGCTCATTGTTCA
>CAXUEM010000362.1:295-3685 GCA_964249885.1 uncultured Hymenobacter sp.
GTTCATTACTCACTGTCAATTGCCAGCCCGAACTGAACCCCGGCCGGCGGTTGTTTAACTTTGCACCTCAAACCCCTGATTTGCAAGAATACCGATGCTGGAGAAATTAGAAGCCATCAACGAGCGGTACGAGGCCGTGAACGAGCAGCTTATGGCGCCCGACGTGATGTCGGACCTCAAACGCTACAAGGCCCTGAACAAGGAATACAAGGACCTGGGCAAAATCGTGACCGAGTACCGCGCCTACCAGCAGGTGCTGAGCAACATCGAAAACGCCCGCCAGGTTATTTCGACCGAGAAAGACGAGGACTTCCGCGAGATGGCCAAGGCCGAGCTCGACGAGCTGGGCCCCGAGCAGGAGCGCCTCGAAGCCCTCATCAAAGACCTGCTGCTGCCGCGCGACCCCAACGACTCGAAGGACGTGATTATGGAAATTCGGGCCGGGGCGGGCGGCGACGAGGCCGCTATTTTCGCCGGCGACCTGCAGCGCATGTACATGCGCTTCGCCGAGAAAAAAGGCCTGCGCATGGACCTGATTGACGCCACCGAGGGCACGGCCGGCGGCTACAAGGAAATTGTGCTCTCCGTGACCGGCGAAGACGTGTACGGCAAGCTCAAGTTCGAGTCGGGCGTGCACCGCGTGCAGCGCGTGCCGGCCACCGAAACGGCCGGCCGCATTCACACCTCGGTGGCTTCGGTGGTGGTGATGCCCGAGGCGGAGGAGCTGGATATTAATCTGGATATGAACGACATCCGCAAGGACCTGTTCATGTCGTCGGGCCCCGGCGGGCAGTCCGTGAACACGACCTACTCGGCCGTGCGCCTCACCCACATCCCGACCGGCCTCGTGGCCCAGTGCCAGGACCAGAAGTCGCAGCTCAAGAACTTCGACAAGGCCCTGGCCGTGCTGCGCTCGCGCATCTACGAGATTGAGCTGGCCAAGAAAAACGAGGCCGAAGGCGCCGCCCGCAAAAGCATGATAGGCGGCGGCGACCGCAGCGACAAAATCCGCACCTACAACTACCCCCAGGGCCGCGTCACCGACCACCGCATCGGCTACACAGTCTATAACTTGGCCTCGGTGATGGAAGGCAACATCGACGACTTCGTCGAGCAGCTGCGCATCGCCGAAAGCGCCGAGCGTTTGAAGGAAGGCGTGGCGTAAGCAGGTTGTTTTTCAGTTGTTTCAAGTTAAAAAGAACGTCCTGCCGAGCTGCGCGAAGCAGGACGTTCTTATCTATTCCTGCTATCATTCCACTATGCGCCTGCTCCTGCCGCTGCTGCTCGTTTTCTCGGCCTGCCTGAGCCTGCTCAGCGGCTGCGAGCCCAAGGAAAACCTGCTCAGCGACAAGGGCCAACTGGAGTTCAAGGCGCCGTACCTGAACGGCAATTTCCTGGACTCCCGGGCCGACACGGTGCTGTTCGACACGGTATTCACGACCGTCACCACGGTCACGAAGCGGCTGTGGGTGTACAACCGCAATCCGCGCGCCGTGCGCATCAGCCAGATTCGACTCGGCCAGCCGGCCGGCTCGCCTTACTCGCTCATCATCAACGGCGACGAGGTGAGCACCGCCGCCGACCTGGAGCTGCGCGGCCGGGACAGCCTGCTGATTCTGGTGAAGGCCCGGCTGGGCGACACCGAGGCCAACAAGCCCTTCCTGCTCACCGACGACCTGCTGTTTACCACCAACGGCAACGAGCAAAAAGTGAAGCTGGTGGCTTATGGGCAGAACGCCTACTTTCACCGCAACGGGGCCATTGGTTGCGACGAGGTGTGGCGCAACGATAAGCCACACGTGCTCTTTGACACGGTGCAGGTGAGGCCCGGCTGCACGCTGCGCATTGGCCCCGGCGCCCGCATTTACGCCCACGCCGGGGCCATACTTGTAGTTAGAGGTACCCTGCTGGTGAACGAGCCGGCTGATTTTAGCCCCGGCACCGCGGAAAAGGACACGGTAAAGCTTAATAACCGCAATATTGTGCGCTTTCAGGGCGACCGCCGCGAGCCCGAATACGCCGACGTACCGGGCCAGTGGGTGGGCATCGTGCTCGACGCCGGCAGCCAGGGCAGCCGCCTCCGCTACTGCGAAATTAAGAACTCGGTGTTCGGCGTGCTGCTGTTCAACCCCGAAAACCGCCGGCCACAGCCCGACCTGACGCTAGACAACTGCGTGATTCGCAACATCAACGGCGCCAACGTATCAGCCGCCAACCCCTTTGCGACGCAGGGCGCGGGCATCTACAGCCTGGCCGGCAAGGTGACGGCGACGAACTGCCTGTTCACGAACTGCGGGCAGTTCGCTTTGCTGGGCTCGGGCGGCACCAGCTGCGAACTGAACTTCTGCACCGTGGCCAACTACGCGCCTGGCGCCAGCCGCGAAACGCCCTCGCTGTTTTTTACAAACGAGCTGCCTGAGCGCGCCGACGGCTCCAAGCCGACAGCACCCACCGCCTTGGTTATTCGCAATTCTATCATCTGGGGCCCACGGCCGCAGGGCGCCCGGCCGCTGGAAGATGAACTGGTGCTCGAAAATCCGGCGCAGTTTTCCACGCTGCTGGTCGAGCGCACGCTGCTGCGTAGCAAGGCTTATGCCGCCGCTGCCAGCACCCCCGGCGAGCCCGGCTTCGACAACCGCGGCAACATCCTGAACCAGGACCCCAAATTCCGGCGCACCCCGGAAAATTTCGGCGGCACTGCCTTCGACTACCGCCTCGACGCCCAGTCACCGGCCCTGGACAAAGGCCAGCCCTCGCCCGCCGTGCCGCGGGATTTGCTCAACCTGCCGCGCGACCCACAGAAGCCCGACCTGGGCGCCTTCGAGCGCAAAGAGCCCTAAAGCTTCGGATAAACCAAGTCCAGAGATGCCGCCCGCTGGGCACACGGCCGGCGGGCCGGGGCTTTATTGCACCGTGGCCGCCGTGGCGTAGCGCAGCGTGTCGAACAAGACCAGCTTCTGGGTGCCCGTTACGCCGTACGCGGCCAGTTGCCCCTGCCGGAATTGCAGGCGCAGCTGCTTGTGCGCCGTGAACAGCGCGTTTTGCTGAGTGATGCTGGCTTGAATTTCGGTTGGTACCCCCTGCTGGCGCCGCACCAGCAGCTGCTCGACCGGTGCGTTGGCCTGGGCGTAGCCGGGGCGGCGGCGGTAGCGGTGCTGGCTGCCGCCGTCGGTCTGCTGGCTCGAATCGACGGCGTAGGCCCCACGCAGGGCCGCTTTGTTGATGTCGGCCTGCAGGAAAAGCTGCAATTCGTCGGCCCACTTCACCCGCGGCACGAGTGCAGTTTCGGTGGCGCCGCCGCGCAGGCTGACTTGCTTGCTCACGGCCGCCCGCCGGGCCGTCAGTTGCTCGATTTGGCGGTTGACCACGCCTTTCACGTCGAAATAAAGC
>CAXUEM010000363.1:0-3675 GCA_964249885.1 uncultured Hymenobacter sp.
AGCAGGTTGACGTAGTCGGCACCCTCCAGGTGGCTCACGCAGATATCCGGCCGCAGGCGGCGCTTAAGTTCGCGCAGGCGCGCAATGCGCCGAGCGAAGTTGCGCGCCTTTTCCAACGCCCCCCCCCCACCCCCGACGTCCAGGCTGATTTGCTTGTTGCCGCTCGGGTACATGTCGCCGCCTTCCAGATTGAATACGGCCTCTGTCACTTGATATTGTTCCGAGAGGGCCACGCTATGGTCGTGAAAAACTCGCTGCGCGCCTCCCAGCCCCAGATTGGAGATAAACAGTAGGATGTGCGGCCGCTCTCCGGCAGCAGTTGGTTTCCCTTTCAATTGACTTAGTAATTAAGATAACCCGGTTCTGTAAGGCCACGCCTAAGCAGCTCCGGCCTCCGTAAACAACTGCTCGTAGGCCTGCACGCAGCGGGCCATTTCAAACTTCTCGAAAGCCAGGCCGGCGCGCTGGCTGTGCTCGGCCAGCAGGGCCGGGCGAACCAGGTAGGCGCGCATGGCCTCAGTGAGCTGGTCCGGGTTCGTCAACTGCCAGTTGGCTTGGTCGATAATAACCCCCGCAAGGCCGGTGGGTGAGGTCAGCATCTGCGGCACCTCGCCGATGGAACTGGCGATGACGGGCTTACCGCAAAACAAGTACTCTGCAATGGAGTTGGGCAGGCTTTCGGCGTGGAAATAGCTGGGCAGCAAGCCCACATCGAAGAGGTTAATCCAATCCACCGGGTTGCTGGAACGCCCCACAAAGTGCAGGCGCGGGTGGGCGTAACGGGCTTGCAGGCCGGTAAGATAGTCGCTGCCGCCCACCAGTATCAGGTGCGCGGCATCATGCTCCGCTGCCACTTCCAGAAACGCCTTGATAGCAAACTCCCAGCCTTTCTCGGGAATGCCACGGGCCACCATGCCAAAAACTGTGGCCGAATCCGAAATGCCGGCCGTTTGCCGGCTTATTCCCTGCTGGGTGCTAAGCTGCCCCGAAAAACCATTATAAATCTTACGGTGCGGCAATTGGGCCAGCGGGCGCACATCTGGCTGACTGAATATTTCCAGATTTTTCTCGGTCAAATAAACAAAGGCAGCCGCCTGCTGCAAGGCCGTCAATCCGCGGGCCGTCACATCACTGTGCTCAGCATAATGCAAGAACAGTTCGTAGCAGCCGTGCATGGTGATGATGAGCGGGGGTATCGCCGGCTTGCCGTCTTCCCAGAGTTCGGTCAGGGCCATGGCGGCCGCGTAGTCGGCCTTGATGGTGTGAGAATTAATCACTGCAGGTCGCAGGCGTTTTACCAGCTGTTTGAACTGAGCTATCACCAGCTGTTCCCGCATGCGGGGCCGGATTCCGAAGCGGCGCAGGGCGCCCTCGGCTTTGCGCATCAGATAGTCCAGCTGCCGCTGCCCGCTGCCGAAGGCCGTGATGGCAATGCCCGGCGCCAGCTGCCGCACCATCGCGGCATCGGTGTGGTGAGCATAGTGACTATAAATGTGTACCTCGTGGCCACGCTCTCGCAGCGCCTGGCCCAGGCGCAGCACAAATACCTGAGCCCCGCCCACGGTCAAATCTTCGATATTCAATAAAATCTTCATAATACAGAGATAGAAGGACGAACTGGCGCCACCGACGAGGAAATAAGCGCGCGGCTTTCTAATTCCTGACGCAGCCGCTCTGACCAGGCATCCCAGTTCAACTCGCGCTCATAGCGAGCCCGGGCCTGCTCGCGCATCTGGCCGTAGCGAACCGGGTCGTTGAGCAGCGCCGCAATCTGGTTGGCGAAATCCTGGCCGGAGGCACTCAGAGGCAGCATCACGCCATTGGTATGCGGCTCAATAAAGCTGCTGATACCGCCCACGTCGGTGGTCATTACGGGCAGGCCAAAAGCGTTGGCATCGCAAAATGCGATGGCCGCGCACTCGGCCCGCGAAGGCAGAAGGAAAAAGTCGGCGGTGCTGAATAGCTCATGCAGCTGCTGGCGGTCAGCTGGCACTCCCATGTTCAGAAACGGAATTGTCTTGAAACCTGGGTTGGCAAAGTTCTCGGGGTTGGGCGGGGCGCAGCCCACCACGGTGAGCGTCGTCGGTATGCCCATCTGCTGCAGGGCCACCATAGTATCATAAGCCACCGGCCCGCCTTTACGTCCCCACTCGCCGCCCAGCAGAAAAAGCCGGCAACTGCCATCGGCAGCTCGCGTGTACTGCAGCGCCTCGGCTCGGGTTGGGGGGGCTGGATAATTAGAGCCAAACGGAATAACCGCAATTTTAGCGGCGGGCGCGCCATAATCAGCCCGGGCCGATTGCGCGGCCCACTCCGACGAGTAGCACACCAAACTAGCTTGCTGCAGGGCCAAGTGTTCTAACTGATTCAGCTCGGTCTTGCTGTACGCCGTCAGACCCGATACGCCGGGATAAAAATCTATCAGCTGATGCAGAGTAGAATCCTCGATATAAACTATCGGTACCTGAGTGCGCAGGTAAGCAATTTCAGTGAATGAGGCGGGCGCCACGAGCAGGTCGAAGTGCTGACGGGCCAGTTTGCGGCCGAACACCCAGGCGTACCAGCGGGCCACGGCCAAGCTCCAGCTGTACTGATAGCGCTTGCCGGTCAGCGGCTTCACCAGCCAGTTGTTGAGTCGGTCACCGAGCGCAAACGGCCAGCGCATCGAAACCGGCCCCAAGGCCACTACTTCACCGAGGTTGCGCTCTAAGGCTTTGAAAATGGAATAATGCACCCCCGACCACGACCGACGGTTCAGCGGGTCGGTGCTGGTGATAAAGCCAATGCGCAAAGCAGCAGGAGAAGCCATCCGGCAAATTTACGGCTAAACCCCCGGAGTATGCCGGCGCAGGTACCACTCCCAGGTCTGGGACAGGGCCTGCTCAAAGCTCAGCGCGGGCTGCCAGCCGGCTGCTTGCTGCAGCTTAGTGCAGTCCAACACGTTGCGCGCCACGTCGAAAGAACGCTCCGGCATTACCCGCACGCGCAGCTGGCGGCCAGCCGCCATGGCCAGCGGCTCCAGCGCCTGCAGCACTTGCCGGTTGCTCAGCCCTACCCCGCTGCCGACGTTGTAAACTTCCCCAGCTACCCCCTGCTGGACAGCGGCCACGATGCCCGCGGCTACATCCCGCACGTGTAGGTAGTCGCGGATGGTCCCCTGCTCTCCATATAAAGTCAGCTCCCGGCCATCCAGCGCCGAGGCAATAGCCGTCGCGATAAATCCCTGGCCGGCGTAAGCCCGCTGGCCCGGTCCGAAGGCGTTGGACGGTCTTACGCACACAATAGGCAGGCCGCGGCTCTCGAAGTACATGTGCGCATACTTCTCGATAGCCAGCTTGGTAATGCCGTAAGGCGAAAGTGGATAGGTGGGATGGTCTTCCCGAATCCGGTCAGCGTCGGCGCGCCCGTATACCGTGCCGCCCGATGAAATCCAAACAAACTTGCGCAGCGGAAACTGAGCAGCCAAATCAAACAAGCGAACCGCTTCGGGTAGATTAACCAGAATATCGTTGACCGGGTCTTGAAAACTGGTACCCGGCACCGTGGCATAAGCTAGGTCAATCAATTCGTCTGACTGACTCAAACCTTGGCGCAGTGCTGCCCGCTCATCCCCGAATGTGTTTTGAATATACTGCACACCGGCCGGTAACGCAGGCTCAGGCGTTTCTTCCCGCC
>CAXUEM010000364.1:0-3667 GCA_964249885.1 uncultured Hymenobacter sp.
GAGTATCTGCTTATCGTGCCCTTCACCCGCGAATTTGCAGAGTGGACCTCGGAGCAGTACCTGCAGGAGCTGCTGCTCAAAACCGTGGGCGCCCGGCAGCTTGTCATCGGCTACGACCACCGCTTCGGCAAAAACCGCGAGGGCGGCTTCGACTACCTGAGCCGGCACGCCGCCCGCTACGGGCTCAGCGTGGAGGAAATTCCGCGCGAGGACGTGGACGCGGTGGGCGTGAGCAGCACCCGCATCCGCCAGGCCCTGCGCGCCGCCGATATGGCCACCGCCAACCGCTACCTGGGCTACCACTACCCGCTCACGGGCCGGGTGGTGGCCGGGCAGCAGCTGGGCCGCACCATCGGCTACCCCACCGCCAACCTGGAGCTGACCGAACCGCTGAAGCTGGTGCCGGCGCGCGGCATTTACGCGGTGTGGGCAATTACGGCGGCCGGCGGGCGTTATGCGGCTATGCTCAGCATCGGCGTGCGGCCCACCGTGGGCGAGGGCCTGGCCCAGACCATCGAAGTGAATTTGCTTGATTTCAGCGCCAACCTGTACGGGCAGCTGCTGACGCTGGAATTTGTGGCCTGGCTGCGGGCCGAAGAAAAATATGAGGGCTTGGAGGCGCTGAAAGCACAATTGGCACGAGATGCGCAGGCCACGCGGGCGGCGCTGGGGCTGAGCTAAGAAGTAAGAGAGCCGAAGAGCCGCTACCACTACAAGCTGTTATCCCACAATGACTTACTCGCGAATACTTCTAACTCTTCTCGGCCTCTGGCTTGTCTCTTCGACCAGCGCCCAGGCCCAGGGCAAGCTCAGCGGCGTGGTGCAGGACTCGGCCACGAACGAGCCGCTGGCCTTTGCCAGCGTGTTTCTGGCCAATACCACGCTCGGCGCCACCACCGGCGAGGACGGCAAGTTTGAGTTTGCGCGGGTGCCGGCCGGCACCTACGACTTGGTGGGCTCCTACGTGGGCTACCGCCTCAGCAAACAAAGCGTGACGGTGGGCAAAACGCCCCAGCAGGTCACGCTGCGGCTGGCCTCGACCGGCAACCAGCTGGGTGAAGTCGTGGTGCAGCCCGAGCCCAACAAGCCCGAGGACTACGCCAGGTTCACGGCAATGTTCTTGGGGCAGAGCACCTTCTCCGAGCAGTGCCGCATCACTAACCCCGACAAGGTGCGCGTTTTCTACGACGACTCGACCAAGGAGCTGACGGCCCGGGCCCGGGACTTTGTGCAGGTCGACAACGAAGCCCTGGGCTACCGCCTCAAGTACTACGGGCTGTATTTTGCCCACAACGATGAGGAGCAGTCGATTACCTACTACGGCGAGCCCAAGTTCGAGGAGCTGACCCCGCGCGACGACGCCCAGCGCCAACGCTGGGCAGCCAACCGTCTGACGGCCTACCAGGGCTCCTTCATGCACTTTCTGCGCGCCGTGTACAACGACCGGCTGCGGCAGGAAAACTTTGTGGTGCAGCGCGTGGGCGAGGCGCCCAACCCCCGCTTCAAGCGCGCCGACCAGCAGCGCCGGGCCCTGCTGGCCAGCCGCCCCGAGGGCGGCTTCAGTTCCGCCGAGCAGGACTCCCTCACGCGCTGGAGCCGGGTGCCGCCCACGCTCACCACGCTCTTCCCCAAGGCCCGGCCCATCGACAGCCTGCGCCGGGTTTCGACCAACGGGCGGCGCACTTTTCTGCGCTTCAAGGACGAGTTGCGCATCACGCGCTTCGGCGAAGCCCCCGACGCGCGCTTCAACCCCGGCGCGACGGCCGCCGTTGCCGCCCCGGCTGGCTCGACATCGGCCTACCTGAACCAGCGGCAGGTATCGGTGCTGCGCCTGCCCGATGGTGAGGCCGAAATCCAGGCCGACGGCTCGCTGATTAATCCACTCGAAGCGGCCATTGGCGGCTACTGGGGCTTCGAGAAAATCGGCGAGTTTTTGCCTCTGGACTACGTGCCGCCCACGGGTAGGTAAGGAGTGTTTTTGTTCTTAAGGCCGCCGCCCAGGGCACTGTGACGCTCAACGGCCAGGTGCGCGACTCGCTGACGCGGGCGCCGCTGCCGTTTGCCAGCGTGTTTCTGGCCAATACCAGCCGCGGCACCACCACCGACGCTGACGGCCGCTACCAGCTCAGTGGGATGCCGGCCGGCCAGCACGAGCTGGGCGTGAGCTACGTGGGCTATAAGCTGTACCGGCAGACGCTCAACCTGAGTCGTTCGGGCACCTTCGACCCCGTGGTGGCGCCGGCAGCCCAGCAGCTGGCCGAGGTTGTGGTGCGGGCCGACCCCGACGCCGCCTACAATTTTCAGCGGTTCAAGGAGCTGTTTTTGGGTAGCTCGACGCTGGCCGAAAAGTGCCGCCTGCTGAATCCCGACGACGTGCGCGTGCATTACGACCCGCAGCGCAACGAGCTCACGGCCTTTGCCACGCGACCTCTGCAGGTCGACAACCCCACGCTGGGCTACCGCCTCACCTTTTATCAGCTCGACTTCAAGGCCGAATTTGCCAACCAGCAGCAGACGCTGACCTTGCTGACCCAGGTGGCCTTTCGGGAGTTGCCGAACGGCTCGGCTGGGCAGCAGCGGCGCTGGGCCCAGCAGCGCCTGATGGCATACCGGGGCTCGCTGCCGCACTTTTTGCGCAGCGTGTACGCGGGCCGCGTAGCCGAGGAAGGCTTCGAGGTGCGCAAGCTGCGGCGGGTGGTGAACCAACGCCGCGCGGCCCTGCGGCGCCGGCTGGACCGTGAGGCCGAGCTGGGCATCGGCGGCGTGCTGCCCGACTCCGTGCGCCGCCTGCTGGAGCAGCCGCCCGTCATGGCCTACCTGTTCAAGCCGCTCTTGCCGCTCGACAGCTTGCGCCGGGTCGACACCGGCGCGCCCGCCGGCCCGCGCGTGTGGCTGCGCTTTCACGACCTGCTGGCCGTGACGTACGCAGGCGAAAAACCCGATGGAAACTACCGCCTGCGCGGCCCCAACCTCACGTCGTTCCGGCCCGAAAAACAGGAGTCGGTGCTGCACCTGCAGCTGCCCGAAGTCGAGATACAGTCCTTCGGCGCGCTGGTCGACCCGCTGGGCGCGCTCAGCGAAGAATACTGGGGTTTCGAGAAAGTGGGCGAGATGCTGCCGCTCGACTATGCGCCGCCGCCGGCGCCGAAATAAACCGCTTCTACGCAGCGGCACCGGCCGCTGGCCTGAAAACAGCCTTTTCGCGTTACTTTTGGTTAACGTCAACTAGCCATCGGCCAGCGCTGCGCTGCCCTTACAAATTTTCACCTTATGCCACGTCATTTCGTCTTGTTGGCCGGCCTGCTGCTGCTGCTGCTGCTGCTCGGTGATGCCCGTCTGAGCCAGGCGCAGCGGCTGTGGCAGCAGCAGTACGGCGGCCCCGCCGAGGAGCACCTGAGCGGCCTGCTGGGTTTGCGCGACGGCTCCTATCTGCTCAGCGGCACCGTGGTGGAAGCCGGCACCACGCAGCTGCTGGTGCAGCATACCACCTCCGGGGGCGAGGCCACCTGGCGGCAAGCGTTTGGCATTCGCAGCTTCGCCCGCTTCAGCGTGGCCGAGGTGCTGGGCGAGGACGACGCGGGCCGGGTGCTGCTGGCCGGGCAGGGCCTGCGGGGCGAGGAGCGGTTCGGCTTTCTCGTGTGCCTGGACTTGCGCACCCGCGATACAC
>CAXUEM010000365.1:0-474 GCA_964249885.1 uncultured Hymenobacter sp.
GCGTACTGCTCCTCGGTGTTAACGAAGCCGGAGGGGAGGTTGGCCAGTTAGTAAATCAGCTTATACCCGAACAGTACGGAGACGATCCCGCGCGTGTCGCCCAGCACGACCCACAGAATGCCGCCGAGTAGCATGCCGCCCATCTGCATGTTTATCAGAAACAAGCCCTGGCTCGTGACTTGGGCCGCGTCGGTGATGCCCAGCGCGTTGAGGCTTTTCACCCGCACAATGCTGAACAGAATCAGGTCGTAGATATCAACGAAGTAGCCCAGCGCGGCCACGATGACGGCGGCCGAGAGCAGGCCCGTCTGAACTACGGATTTATCGGACTGAACGGATGAGTCGGATTTCGAGGACGGCGCGGTTTGCATGGCCGAAATGTAGGGCGAAACTCCGTCTCGGGCCGGGGGCCCCCCGGGGGGGGGGGGCGGGTGAACCCAGCGGGGCCGCCCCCCCCGCGGGTGGTTTGAACCA
>CAXUEM010000365.1:484-1796 GCA_964249885.1 uncultured Hymenobacter sp.
CCCCCCCGGGCCCGCAGGATGCTGGTTTCCAACTGCTCGGCGCTAATTGCCTTCCCCACCTCGCTCCTACTTCAGCACCAGTGGCACCACCAGCTTCAGGCTGATATTGCGGCCCATGTTGAAGACGCCGCGGCGGCCGGTGGCCTGATTCAGGTCGGCGTACTTCAGGCGGCTCAGGTGACTTTGGTAGGCCACGTCGAAGAGGTTGTTGGCCGTCACGAACAGCGAGGCCAGCGTGCGGCCCCGGCCGTTGGTGAAGTCGCCGCCCAGGCCGGCGTGGGTCAGGGTGTAGCCGGGGGTAGCGGTTTCGGTGTCGAAGGCGGCGAAGAAGCGGCTCTGGCGAAACGTGTGCTCGACGCGCACGAAGGCGTAGAGGTGGGTCAGGCGGCCTTTTTCCTGGTGGCGCCCCTCGTCGCGGCGCTGCACGCGCAGCTCGGTCTGCAGGCGGTCGGCCGGGATAAAGGGCAGGAACTTCGACTCAGCGGGCTGGTCTTTTTGCACGGCCCGCACCATCGAAAAGGACGTTTCCAGGTGCAGCCAGTCGAGCGGGTGCGGGTGCAAATCCACGCTGGCCTCGCCGCCGTAAAGCCGCGCCGCACCCTGCCCAAACCGAAACACCGGGTCGCCGGTGGCGGCCAATGAGTCGCCGCCGAGCACGCTTTCGAGCTTGCGCGGAAAGATGTAGTTGGCTACCTGGTTGCGAAACGCATTCACGCTCAAGCTCACGTGGTCGGTTTCGAAGCTCGCGCCCAGGTCGGCCTGCAAACTGGTTTCGGCCCTCAGACTCGGCTCGCCGATTTCGTAGCGGATGGTGCCCTCGTGCTGGCCGTTGGAGCCCAGCTCGGCAATGTTGGGCGCCCGGAAGCCGCGCGCCACGTTGGCCTTAAAAACTAACCGGTCGGTGGCGCTGAACGAGCCGCCCACACTGCCGCTCACGTTCTGAAACGAGGTATTGAAGCCGCCGAACTTGGTTTCGGCGCCCGGTGTGCCGGCCGGCACGGGCTGCCCGTCGGCGCCGAGTTGCAGCTGGTCGGCGCGGGTGCGGCGGTGGTCGTAGCGCAGGCCGCCGCTCACATCCAGCCGGCCGAAGCGGCGCCGGGCCAGGCCGAACACGCCGCCCTCATTCGTGCGGTATTCGGGAATCAGAAATTCGATGCCGCGGTTTTTATTCTGCTGGTGCAGGCCGCTCAGGCCGGTGGTCAGGGTCCAGCCGGCCATTTCGGGCAGGAAGTAGCGCAGGCTGTAGTCCACGGTTTGCAGGTCGAAAAACAGGTCGGGCGTGCTGAAATTCAGCACGTCGCCGAACTCGCGG
>CAXUEM010000365.1:1806-3666 GCA_964249885.1 uncultured Hymenobacter sp.
GGTAGTTCAGCTGCAGGGTCAGCCTACCCCCCTGCTGGCCGAGGATGAAGTTGTTGTCGAGGCCCAGGCGGCGGTGGTTTACCTGCTGCCGGGGCTCGAAAATCGTGTAGTCGCGCAGCTCCTCGTCCGTGACGGGCCGCACCGCGGTGCTGTCAGGTCCGGCCGGCGCCTCCCGCAAAAAGCGGCCGGTCAGGTCGTCCCGGTCGCCTTCGACCAGGCCTACTTCCTGGTTGTAGGTGCTGAAGGTGAGGTGCGAGTAGCCCCAGCTTTTGTTCAGGCCCACGTAGCCGCTGGCATTCCGCTCATTGAAGCCGGAGTTGAATACGCGCCCGTCGTAGCGGTTGCGGTAGGCGCCGGCGCCTTTTATCGAGCCGCGCAGGAGCCAGTTCAGGCCGTTGAGGTGGCCGGCGTTTTGCAGCGAGTAGCCCTGCAGGTGATTGTTGGTCTGGTAGTTGGCCGTGGCCTGGGCCGTGATGCGGCCCTCGGCTAAGGGGTCGGGGGCCAGCAGGTTCAGCACCCCAGCCAGGCCGTCGGAGCCGTAGAGCAGCGAGCCGGGGCCTTTGATGATTTCGGCACGGTCGATGCTGAACTCGTCGACTTCGAGGCCGTGCTCGTCGCCCCACTGCTGGCCTTCCTGGCGGGCGCCGTTGTTGAGCGTCAGTACGCGGTTGGCGCTCAGCCCCCGAATGACAGGCTTGCTGATGCCGGCGCCGGTCGTAATCTGACTCACGCCCGGCACCTGGGCCAGCGCGTCCACGATGTTGGTGGCGGCGGTCTGGTCGAGGCGCTGCCGGCTCACTACGGCCGTGGGCACCGGCGAGCGGCGCAGCTCGGTGGCCTGCGAGACGCCCGTCACCACGACCTGCCCGATTTCGGTGGCCGCCGCGCTGAGCCTGATTTCCTGGCTTACGCCGGCGCCGGTGTTCACGTTCTGACTCACGGTGTTGTAGCCCACGTAGCGCACCTGCATCAGAAAGCGCCCGCGGGGCAGGCGGCCGAAGCGGAAGCGGCCGGCCGTGTCGCTCACCGTCACCTGGCGCAGGTCGGGAAACAGGATAGTGGCGCCGGGCAGGCCCTGCCCGCTGGCCTGGTCGAGGACGCGGCCGGTGAAAGGCACGGCGGCGGTTCCCCGGCCGGCGGCCCCGGGCGTTGGGGCCTGGGCCGCCGCCGGGAAATAACAGACACTAACCGTCAGCAACAGCCCGGCCGAGACAAACTTCATCATCATAATTATAGTCAGCGAAAAGACGAGCCTGATTGGTCGGCTGGCGGCCCAACACCCGCAACCGCGAACTAAAAGTAGGGGCGCGGCCGCCGAACCAAGCTCTTCGCCGCTCAGGCCGCCACGCTGCCCCGGAATATCAGCTCGTTGTTGAGCGCGGCGGCGGCCCGGGTGCCGGCCGCGGCGGCCAGAATGGCCTGCTGCAGGGGTCCGGTCATGTCGCCCACCGCGTACACGCCGGGCACGCTGGTCAGGCCCGTCTCGCTCGCCTGCACGTACCCGCCGTCGGGGCTCAGGGCGCAGCCCAGCCGGGCGGCCAGGTCGCTGCGCTGCCGCTGGGCGGGCCGCAGAAACAGGGCATCCGTGGGCAGGCGGCTGCCATCGGCGAAAAGCACGGCCCGCAGGCACTTGGTGCTGCCCAGCAGGCCGATTACGGGGGTTTCGCGCACGCCCACGCCCAGCCGGGCCAGGTGCGCCTGCTGGGCCGCCGACAGGCCGGCCGGGCCGTCGGTACACAGCGTTAGGCGGGGGCTCCACTGCTGCAGCAGCACGGCGTGCTGGTAGCCGGCCTCGGCCCGGCCGTACACGGCCACCTGCTGGTAGCGGGCTTCCCAGCCGTGGCAGTAGGGGCAGTGGTA
>CAXUEM010000366.1:0-3647 GCA_964249885.1 uncultured Hymenobacter sp.
AAAGGCTCCACCCCTCAAGGTGGAAAAGGAGTAACGCCAACGGAAAGCACCGATTGAGTAAATGCCCCAAGCGAGAGGCTGCCGGGCGTTCAGCAGGACGTTCTCTTATTCGCTCTTGCCGCCGCCCGCCGCCAGCAGGCTCGCCACATCCAGCGCCCGCGAGTACATAACCAGGCTGCCATCGGCCGCGCGGGGCCACTCGGTTTCCGGCCGGTCCCAGTACAGCTCCAGGCCGTTGCCGTCGGGGTCGTCCAGGTAGAGGGCCTCACTCACGCCGTGGTCGGCGGCGCCGGCCAGCGGGTAACCGGCTTCCTGCAGGCGGCGCAGCACCCGGCCCAAATCGGCGCGCGTCGGGTAAAGGATGGCGGCGTGGTAGAGCCCCGCGGCGCCCTCGCGCTGGGCGGGCCGGCCGCCGCGGCTGTGGCAAGTGTTCAGCCCGATGTGGTGATGGTAGCCGCCGGCCGAGAGAAACGCCGCCTGCGCTCCGTAGCGCTGCATCAGCGCAAAGCCCAGCACGCCCTGGTAGAAAGCCAGCGCGCAGTCCAGGTCAGTTACCTGCAGGTGGATATGGCCGATGCGGGTGCCGGCCGGCGCCTGGTAGGTGAGGGCAGCAGTTGGAGCAGAAGTCATAAGAGAAGAAGGCAAGGATTTCAATTAATGTAGGTACATCAATCAGGCCAAAAAAACAGCCCTGCCAAACCGGCAGGGCTGCGCGGAAACTCACTAAGCCGGGGCTTACTTGAACGGTACCGAGGTGCCGCTTTCCTTCACCATGCTGCCGCCGGCCAGGTCCTTCACTACGGTGGCTTTCAGGGTCAGCTTGGCGTCGCCGGTTAGGTCATTGGAGGAAATGGTGGCCACGTCGCTCACGGGCCCAATCTGGCGCTGGTTGTATACCAGCTCAATCAACTGGCTCTGGCCGGGAGCAATGGCGCCGGGCACCGCCTTGTAGCCGATGCAGTAGCAGGGCGACGACAAGGCGCCAAGCACCAGCGGGCTCTTGCCGGTGTTGCGCACCGTAAAGCGGGTCGTGACCTGCTGGCCGGCCTCAAACTTGCCAAAATCGTGCACCGCGCGGTCCAGGCTGAGGCGGGGTGAGGCGGCCAGCTGGGCCGGCGTGAGCGTGGGTCGCAGCTCGTCCTTGGTCAGCACGGCGCCCTTGATGGTAAGCACCTTGCTGGGCTCGGTGGCGTTGCTGGTGATGGTGACGGTTTTGTTGAACACCCCGGGCCGGCCGGCGCTGCTGTACACCGCCCGCACCATGCCCGACTTGCCGGGCAGCACGGGCGTTTTGGTCCAGTCGGGGGTGGTGCAGCCGCAGGAAGCCTGCACGTTGGCAATGACGATGGGCTGGTTGCCGGTGTTCTTGAACCGGAACTCGTGCGTGGCCATCGTGCCCTCGGGCACCTTGCCGAAGTCGTGGGTGTCGCGCTCAAACGCGAGCACGCCCTGGGCATGCACGCCCAGCAGGGGGGCGAGAAGCAGGAAGAGGAGGGAGGCGAGTTTTTGCATAATCTGGTCGGATGGAAAAGTAAATTTACGCAATACTAAACGACGGACCATCAGCGCTTTTCCGGCGCCACCACGCGAGTAGGGGTGGCCGTGCCGGCCACAATGCCCACCGCGCCCCGCGCTACGGCCGCTGTAACCGTGAGCATGTTCGCTAGGTTCAGCCCGGCCACCTCGTCTTTCACGGTGTGGTAGTGCTTGGCGGTCGGAATCTGCACCGTGCTGATGGTGTGGGCCGGAATGCCGAGCTGGGCCAGCTTGTAGTTGTCGGAACGGTAAAACAAATACTGCTCGGGGTAGGGGTCGGGTTCGAAGCGGAAGCCGCCCGCCGCTCCGTCGCGCCGCAGGATGGCGGCAAAGTCTGACTTGTCGGCTCCCGTGATGAAGGCTGAGTTCGGCCCGAACTTGGCCGGCGTGCCTATCATCTCGATGTTGAAGTCGGCCACCACCTGCGCGGGCTGGAGCCCGGCCGCAAAGTGTGCCGCGCCGAAGCCGCCGCTTTCCTCGCCGGTGAAGGCCACGAAGACCAGGGTGCGGGCATTGTCCTGGCGCCGGGCAAAGTATTCGGCCAGGGCCACTACGGCGGCGGTGCCGCTGGCATCGTCGTCCGCGCCGTTGGCAATGGAGTCGCCAGCCACTGCTTTAACGATGCCGAGGTGGTCGTAGTGCGCCGAGAAAAGCACCTGCTCGGCGGCCCGCTGGGGGTCTTTGGCCTGGCCGGGCAGCACGCCCACGATGTTGCGCAGCGGCATTTTCACGATGCGGGTGCGGCCGCTCAGCTCGTAGCTCTTAGGGTTGGCGTCGGCTGTCAGCACCAGCAGGGTGGTATGGGGCGCCGGCTGCTCGGTGCTGTAGCTCGGGTAGGTCCAGTAGTGCGAAACCAGCGAGTTAAACCACTTGGTATGGTTGGGATGCACCAGTACCAGCAAGTCGTCCTTGGCCGAGAACACCGAGTCGCGCCGGTAGGGCTCAAGGTCGGCCTCGGGCCCGATAACCAGCCGGCGCGGGGGCTTGGCCTGGGCAGTGGAGGACCAGGTGAACTGCTCCTGGCCCGACATGAGTACCGTTTGATTTTGCGGCAGCGTCGTGCCGCTGACCACCGCCGTGAGCTGCTGGCTGCGCGACTGATAAACCGGGAATTCCTGCTCGAAGCCGCTCAGGCCCGGCAGCGGCTGCAGGCCGGCGCGCCTGAACTCCGTGGCCAGGTAGCGGGCTGCGTCGTCGGCGCCCGCACCCAGGCCCCGGCCGCGCATGTCGTCGGCCGCCAGCGCCGTTACTACGCGCTTCAGGGTAGTGGCCGAAACGGCCGCTTTGGCTTTGGCAGGACCCTGGGCCTGCGCGCTAAAGGCGGGCAAGCACAGCAGGGGGGTAAGGCTAAGTAGCACCAGGCCGAGTTTGCGCATGATGGTCTTTGAGGGAAAAACCACCGGCTACTGCGGCGGCTGTTGCGTCCGTTTATAGGGGCTGGTTTTGATGCCGTTGATTCCAAGTACATAGGCGGCGACGCACCCCGATTTCTGCGGGTCAGCGAGCCCGCCACTGTTCGACAAATATACCGCTTTGCCCAGCCGGCACCCGGCGCGACCCGGATTCCGTATTTTTGTCCGCCGATGGCTGATTGGGCGCAGGAGTGAGAAAGGCGGTCATGCTGAGCGCAGCGAAGCATCTCTACCGCAGCACTAGCGCGAGCGTCTGATACTACTTACATGGTAAAGATGCTTCGCTGCGCTCAGCATGACGTTCTGGTAATTTCTTATCCTTCTTTCTCGGTCTCCTTCCCACCCTCTTTTTATGCCCGCTTCCGCTACTGCTACCCCGCCGGCCCTGCCGCTGCAGCTCACCAAAGCCGACCTGCTCCACGACTACCAGCTGGGCTGGGAGTCGCGCCACGCCTCGCTGGCGGGCCGCAAGGAGGTGTTCATGGGCAAGGCCAAGTTCGGCATTTTCGGCGACGGCAAAGAGGTGCCCCAGCTGGCCATGGCGCGCGCCTTTCGGGCCGGCGATTTCCGCTCGGGCTACTACCGCGACCAGACCTTCATGGTGGCCGCCGGCGAGCTGACCTGGCAGCAGTACTTCGCCCAGCTCTACGCCCACCCCGACCCCGAAGCCGAGCCCGCCACCGCCGGCCGCGCCATGAA
>CAXUEM010000367.1:0-3633 GCA_964249885.1 uncultured Hymenobacter sp.
ACCCCAGCCGCCGGCACGCCGACCTGCCCTACGTACCGGCCTCGGCCCCCGACATTGCCGGCGAGCGGCACCAGCTGGACGTGTATCAGCCCAGGAAGGCGGCGCCCACGGCGGCCGGCTACCCGGTGGTGCTGTTCATCCACGGCGGTTCCTGGAATTCGGGCAAAAAGGATTTGTACTCCTTTATCGGCCGGCGGCTGGCCAAGCAGGGCGTGGTGGCCGTCATCATCAATTACCGCCTGGCCCCGCAGGTGCAGATTGCCGACATGGCCGCCGACTGCGCCCGCGCCCTGGCCTGGACCAGCCGCAACATCAGCCAGTACGCCGGCGACCCGGCCCGGCTCTACACCATGGGCCACTCGGCCGGCGGCGGGCTGGCGGCCCTGCTGGCCACCGACGATGCCCTGCTGGCCCGGCATGGCCTGCCCCAGAACCTGGTGCGCGGCGCCATCCTCGACGACCCCGCCGGGCTGGACATGCTCACTTACCTCAGCAAGCTCGAATACCCCGGCGACCGGCAGTACCTGGTGCCCTGGGGCCCGGACCCGGCCGCCTGGCGGGAGCACTCGGCCCTGTACAAGCTCACGCCGGCCGCGCCGCCGTTTCTGCTTTTCATCGGCGGCGACACCTACCCGTCCATCACCAACAGCAGCCTGAAATTTCAGCGGCAGCTGCTGGCTCTGGGCCACCCCACCGCCTACACCGTGCTGCCGGGCAAAAAGCACGTGCCCATGGTGCTGCAGCTGTACTGGCAGCACAACGTGATTTATAAGGAGCTGCTAAAGCTGGTGAGGAGCTAGAACAGTCCGCCCTGCGTGTGGGGCTGCTCGAAGTCCAGAAGCCAGCGCTTGCGGGGCAGGCCGCCGGCGTAGCCGGTGAGGGCGCCGTTGGCCCCGACGATGCGGTGGCAGGGCCAGACCAGCGCCAGCGGGTTCTGGCCGTTGGCGGCGCCCACGGCGCGCACGGCCTTGTGGTTTTCCAGCTGCCGGGCCAAATCCAGGTAGGAGGCAGTGCGCCCGTAGGCCACGGCGGGCAAGGCGGCCCACACCCGGCGCTGAAATTCGGTGCCGGTTTCGGGCGCGCAGGCCAAACAGAAGTCGCGCAGCTCGCGGCCAAAGTAAGCCCGCACCTGCTCGTGCGCTGCGCGCAGGCAGTCGGCTACGGCGGCGGGGGCCGTCGGCGTCACGTCTTCCCCGTGGTCGAGAAAGCGCACCGCGTGCAGGCCGGCGTCGGAGCCGCGCAGCTCGACCATGCCGATGGGAGAATACAGGTAGGCCAGCGCCGCCATAACGAATTCAGAGATAGATGCCCAACCAAGAACCAGTCAGCCAAGATAGAAAAGAAGCAGCAAGCGGCGCGGCAGCTGTTCTTGCCCACCTGCCGCACCGCGTACTGACTTATTCGTTTCTGTTTCCCTTGGGCTACTACCCCCTGCTGGCGGCGAGTAAGACCAAATGCTGGCGCATCAATCCCTGATTATCAATTGCCTGATTCCGATATTCGGGCTCAGAGGCTCAGGGCTACGCGGCGCCGGGGCTGCTTGGGCTGGGCCGCCGCCACCACGGCCTGCGCCTGCAGGAAAGCCTCGGCGGCGGCGTGGTCGAGGTGGCGGCGCGGGGGCTGACCATCGGGCAGCAGCTCGGCATCCCAGAGGCCGGAGTGGTGCCAGTGGTGCAGGTGGTCCCAGTCGGGCCGGTCGATGATGGGGTAGGCGCACACGCCCCAGAGCGGCAGGCCGGCCTGGCGGGCGGCGGCGCACTCCTCGCCCATCTTGCGCCACCAGATGGGGCGGTCCTCGCCGGGATGGCTGGTTTCGGTGATGACCATGGGGCGGCGGTAGCGGCGGTGGGCCTGGGCCAGCAGGGTGCGCAGGGGCACCCAGCGCGGGTCCATCTCGGGGTCGTTCCAGCCCAGGCGGTTGTGCCAGGGCAGCTGCCACTGGTTGTCGTAGTAGTAGTTGAAACCCAGAATATCCAGGTACTCCTCGCGCCCGCCCAGCTCGGGGCAGAGGCGCCCGGCCAGGATATCGACGGCCTGAAACTGGTCGAGGTGGGCCCGGCGCGCCTCGCGCACGTGGCGCTTGATGGGCCGGTGCGGTGGCACGATGTTAATGAGCGGCTCGGTGGTGAGGATGCGGATGCCGGGGTCGGCTTCGCGCAGGGCGGCGCAGCCCTCGATGTAGGCGCGCATCAGGCCGTACTTCACTTCCCAGCCCTGGCCCACGCAGTAGGGCGCCGTGCCGCGGGCGTCGCCGCCGAGCCAGGAAATAAAGCTCACCTCGTTGATGGGCGTCACGATGAGCACGTCGTCGGGCCGCTCGGCGCGGTAAAAATCAACGAAGGCGCGGCAGAGCGAAGCAAAGCGCCGGGCAAACATGGGGTGCAGCGGCGTCAGGTAGTCGGGGTAGCCGAAGTGGCACAGGTCCCAGACCTGCTGGATGCCGTGGCGGCGGCCGGCGGCCAGCATCAGCTTCACCGTGCTCCAGTCGTAGTTATAGGGCGTTTTCTCAATGTGGGCCCAGCGGATGCCCTCGCGCACGGTGCCAATATTGAGCTGCCGCAGGCTGGCGTAGTCTTCGTCGAGCAGCTGCAGGTGGCCGGTCAGGGGCAGAAAGTCGACCCGGTTGCCGAAGCAGTTAAGCTGGTCGGTGCACTCGTAGCCGCCCCACCAGAACGACTGGAAGGGGTTGTCGGTAAGAATAGGGTTCATAAGGTGATAGAGAGTGAGGAAGCCGGGCGAAGCTTGGCTATACTGCTGTCGCCCCGCGCGGGTTGGCGCCGGGGCTTTTGGCGCCGGCCAGCAGGGGGGCCGCCGGCCCGGCGTGCTTGGTAATGGCCTGCGCCTCGATAAAAATGCGCTGAAATTCGGGGTGGGCCGTGCTGATGGCCGTTTGCAGGCTGGCCACGGCCTGCTCTATTTCACCGGCCGAGAGGTTGTCGCGGAAATCCACGTCCAGGGCCAGCACGATATCGGTCGGGCCCAGGTACATGGTCAGCGGCGAGCGGAAGTTCTCGACGGCCGGCTGGGACTGGATAATGGCCGTGAGCTTGGCCAGGGTCTTGTCATCGACGCCCAGGCCCACGAGCAGGCGCTTGGTTTTGGCCACCAAGAACACGGCCACCAGCATCAGCAGCAGCCCGATGGCAATGGAGGCCGCGCCGTCGAGGTAGGGGTTGTTCAGGGCGTGACCCAGGTAGACGCCAATCAGGGCAATGACCAGACCCAGCAGGGCGGCCAGGTTTTCGAGTACGGAAGCGAAAACCGCCGGGTCCTTGCTGGTGGTGAGCGTGGTCACGAACGAGGTTTTTTCCTCGGCCGGCACGGCGTATAGGGCTTTCACGGCCAGGTAGCAGGCCAGCAGCTCAAACAGAATGGAGAGACCCAGCACCACGTAGTTCCAGGTGGGGTCGTCGAGCGGACTGGGGTTAGTGAGGTGCTTGACGCCCTCGTAAAACGACATGCCGCCGCCGATGGCAAAAATCAGAATGGCCACAATCAGCGACCAGAAATACAGCTCCTTGCTGCGCCCAAACGGGTGGCGCGCGTCGGCCGGCTTAAGGCTCTGCCGGATGCCAAAGAGCAACAGCACGCCATTGCCAGTGTCGACCAGGGAGTGAATGCCCTCGGAGAGCA
>CAXUEM010000368.1:0-3629 GCA_964249885.1 uncultured Hymenobacter sp.
GCTTCGGGCAGGGCGGCGGTGAGGGTGAGGGGCGGGGCCAGGTGCAGCACCCGCAACCCCAGGCGACGGGCCGTGGCCACGTGCTGCGGGCTGTCTTCGACGAACAACACGTCTTCGGCTCGCCAGTTCATTTCGCGCAGCACATGCCGGAATATCTCCTCGCCGGGCTTGCGCAGGCCCACTTCCTGCGAGTAAAACACCCGGTCGAGGCAGTCGGCAATGCCGTGCTGCAGGCCGTACTGCCGGGCCAGGCGGCGGTTTATCTCGGCAATATGCAGCACGTTGGTGTTCGAGAGCAGAGCTGTCTGGTGCCCCTGCCGGCGCAGCTCGGCCAGCAGGGCCAGGCGCTCGGCCGGCACGTCGAGCAGCATGGCGTGCCAGGCGGCGTCCAGCTCCTCGTCGGTGCCCTGCAGCTCGTAGTGCCGGCGCAGGCCGGTACGGAAGTCGGCGGGGCTGAGGTGACCGGTTTCGAGCTGGTCGAACAGCTCGGCCTGGCTGGCCTGGGTGAACTCGGCGCCGCGGCCGGCCCGGCTCAGGCGGCGCACGGCCTCCACCGTGAGCTGGTAGTCGATGTTGATGAGAACTCCGCCGAAGTCGAAGAGTAGGTGCGGAAGCATGCGCGCAAGGATGAAGGAAGAATTAGGCCCCGGGTCAGGCTACAAAGTTGGCCGGGCGCTGCCGATTTCCGTACTTTGCAGCGTCATTCGCCCCGCTGGCCACAGCCGACGCGAAGGGCAAGGGCCTATAGCTCAATCGGTTAGAGCAGCTGACTCATAATCAGCAGGTCACTGGTTCGATTCCAGTTGGGCCCACAAAGAAGCGTTCTGGATGTATCCAGGGCGCTTTTTTTGTTATAGTGTGCGAAGTAGTGTGTGCTCCCGCGCGGCTTGAGCGGCGGCCGGGCGTCATGCTCACCTAGGACAGGAAACGGCCGGCGCAGGTTGGAGGCGGACCGCTTGGCGCAGGGCCTCCGGGTTTATCCTTGCTCCGACTCTTATTTATACGAGTGGGCCAGGGCAAAAAGTACGTAATTAGAGCTTAGTGGGCCTTTTTGATGGTCAGCGCGGGGTTGTTTTCGTTTGATTGAAGCAAGCAAGCCAAGCCGGTTTTGTTTTTTCTCATCCCACTCCCTCTCCCCAACCCGCTATGAAACGCAAGCCCACCACTCTTGCTCCGGCTCATCGGACGATGCGTCGGCCGACCTAATCCTGCAACGCTTCGTGGATGAGCTGCCGAGCAAGCGCACTGTGGTGGTGATTCCGACGGCCTCGGAAGAACCAGCGGCGGCGGGCGCTGAGTACGAGAAAATATTTACGGAGCTGGGCATTGAGAGGGTAGAAGTGCTCGACGTCCAGAACCGGGAGCAGGCTAACGGTGCCGAAGCCCTCGACGTTCTGAACCGGGCCGATGGGGTCATGTTCAGCGGCGGCGACCAGCTCCGGCTGACGGCTATTCTCGGTGGCACCCGGCTCATGGAGCGCCTTTACGAGCGCTACGAGCAGGAGCCCATTGTGGTGGCTGGCACCAGCGCGGGGGCAGCGGCCATGAGCACACCCATGATTTACCAGGGCCGCAACGATGCCGGCTTCACCAAGAGCGAAATCCACATTACCACCGGCCTGCAGTTCCTGCGCAACATCGCTATCGACACGCACTTCATTGCCCGCGGGCGCATCGTGCGCATGGCTCAGATTCTGGCCACCAACCCCGGCTGCATCGGGCTGGGCCTGGAAGAAGACACGGCCGTGCTCATCACGCACGGCCGCGAGCTGGAAGTGCTCGGTACCGGCATGGTCGTGCTGGTCGATGGCCACGACTGCACGGGCAATACCATCACCGAGATAAAGCCCGGCGAGGTCTTTTCAATCCGCAATCTGCAGCTCCACTTGCTGGCCAAGGGCCAGCTCTACACGCTGCCCGGCTGACTAGGCTGCGCCGGTTTGCGGCTTACGCCAGCCCCAAACCAGCAAGCGCCTTTCGCCGCTCCCGATGACGGAGCTGCCGCCCGCCGAATAAAACGGTCCGCGAGGTCCCGCCTAAAAATAAAATTATGAGCACCAGCCCGCTGCAGCGCTTCCTCGATGCCCAGACGCAAGCCTACCCCGTGGCCCTGGCCGAGGTGCGGGAGGGCCGCAAACGAAGCCACTGGATGTGGTACATCTTCCCGCAGCTGCGGGGACTGGGGTTTAGTTCCACGGCTCAGTATTATGGCCTCCGGGATGCGCAGGAGGCCCTGGCGTACGCCAGGCACCCCCTGCTGGGTCCGCGCCTGGTCGAAATCAGCCGGGCCCTGCTGGCTTTGGGCAGCACCGATGCCTCGGCCATCATGGGCTACCCCGACGATGTGAAGCTTAAATCCTGCATGACGCTGTTTGCCGCCCTGCCGGACGCCGACCCGGTTTTTCAGCAGGTGCTCGACCAGTTTTTCCGCGGCCAGCCCGACCAGAAGACCCTGCAGCTGCTGGCGACGCCGTCCGCTTAAACGTCGACGCTGCTTAGTTTACCAGCAGGGTCATGATGGAATGCGGGCGGCTCACGATGGGGGCGGCCTGGCCTTTGACCCAGAGCTGGAAGGGCTGCTCTTTTTCGCTGCGGTTCATCACCACCACGGCCACCTGGCCGTCGGGGTTGCGGAAGGCGGTGGTTTGCAGCACGTCGCGGTTCGAGGAGCTGATGATGCGCCGGGCGCCGGGGCGGATGAACTTCGAGAAGTGCCCGATGTAGTAGTAGGCGTTGGTGTAAATCAGCTGGCCGGTTTTGGTGTCGGCGATGATGGGGGCGAAGCAGAAGTTGCCCACGTGGTTGGGGCCGCCGGTTTCGTCCAGCAGCACGTTCCAGTCGGTCCAGCCCACGGTGCCGGCGTTGAAGTCGCCTATCATGGAGTGACCGTACTGCTCGCCCAGGGCCCAGTCGTTGACGCGGGCAAAGCTGAATTTCTCGATGCTGCCCTCGGTGAAGAGCAGGTTTTTGTCGGGGTAGGTTTCGTGCACGCGCTTCACGTTGTCGAAGAGCATGCCGCTGCCGGTCCAGGTTTCGTACCAGTGGTAGCCGATGCCCCACACGTATTTGGCCGCCGCGGGGTCGTCGAGCACGGTGCTCGCGCGCTGGTAGAGCAGGTCGCGGTTGTGGTCCCAGGCAATGAGCTTCTTGCCGCTCATGCCACTTTTGGCCAGCGTCGGCCCCAGAAAGTTCTTGATAAAGTCACGCTCCTCCTCGCCCGAGTAGATGCACGACTCCCAGGTCTGCGTCGCCATGGGCTCGTTCTGGGCCGTCAGGCCCCAGATGGGAATGCCCTGCCGCTCGTATTCCTGGATGAACCGAACGAAATAATTGGCCCAGGCCTGCCGGAACTCGGGCCGCAGCTTGCCGCCCTTGAGCATGGAGTTGTTAGTTTTCATCCAGGCCGGCGGGCTCCAGGGCGAAACATAGGTTGTGAGCTTGCCCCCGGCCGCGGCCTGCGCCTGCTTGATGAAAGGAATGCGGAACTGCTCGTCGTGCTTCACGCTGAAGCTTTTCAGCGCCGCGTCCTGCTCGGCCACGTAGGTGTAAGAGCCGCTGGAAAAGTCGGAGGAGTGAATGCTGGTGCGGGCCAGCGTGTAGCCGATGCCCTGGGTGGGGCTGTAGTACGC
>CAXUEM010000369.1:0-3617 GCA_964249885.1 uncultured Hymenobacter sp.
CCTCGGCTACCACCGCTACTGGGTGTCGGAGCACCACAACACGAACACGCTGGCCGGCTCGGCGCCCGAGGTGCTGCTGGCCCACCTCGGCGGCCTCACCCAACACCTGCGCCTGGGCTCGGGCGGCGTGATGCTGCCCCATTACTCGGCCCTGAAAGTGGCGGAGAACTTCCGCCTGCTGGAGGCGCTGTTTCCCGGCCGCATCGATTTGGGTATGGGCCGGGCGCCCGGCGCCGACCGCCTCACGGCCCACGCCCTGAACCCGCACAACACCTTCAGCGAGCAGGACTTCGTGAACCAGCTGCTGGCTTTGCAGGCCTACCTGCGCGACGAGCAGATTCCCGACACCATTCACGAGCGGGTGATGGCCATTCCGCAGGCCGCCACCCAGCCCGAGCTGTGGCTGCTGAGCTCCAGCGGGCAGAGCGGGCTGTTTGCCGCCCACCTGGGGCTGGCGTTTTCGTTTGCCCAGTTCATCAGCGGGCACGGCGGGCCGGCAGCGGTGCGCGAATACCGGGCGCGGTTCCGCCCTTCGGCTGAGCTGGCCGCGCCGCTGGCCAACGTGGCCGTGTTCGTGCTCTGCGCCGATACCGAGCCCAAAGCCCGCGAGCTGCGCGCCGCCCTGGATTTGCAGCTGCTGCGCTTCGGCAAGGGCGAGCGGGGCCAGTTTCCCGGCCCCGAGGAGGTGAGCCGGTACCAGTTTTCAGCCCAGGACCAGGCGCAGCTGGCTTACAACCGCGCCCGCGTGCTGAGTGGTACGCCCGAGCAGGTGCACGCCCAGCTCACGGAGTTGGCGGCCGAATACGGGGTAGCGGAAGTCACGGCCGTCACCATCACGGCTGCGTTCGAAGACCGGCGCCGCTCCTACGAACTCCTGGCCGAGGTATTTGAGCTGCCGCAGCCTCTGCCGCTCAATCAGCCAACGCGGGTTGCCGAGCTTGCCTGAGCCTGAATTCCTCACCCCCCTGCTGGCTGCCCCTACTGGCGCCAGTGCCGCTGGCCACTGCGCCACATCAGCGGAGGCCGGTGGAATGCACTAAAAATTTATTTGGAATGATTCTAAATAGACCGCACCTTTGTGCAGTGTTTTGAATCATTCCAAATAAATCCATGCGTGCTGCCTCCTCTTTGTTACTTGTTTCTGCCACGATTTTGCCGCTGCTGAGCGCAGCCCAGCAGGCTGATTATCCGGCCAAGCGGGAGCGGCACGAGCGGCACCGGCACACGCTGGGCACAGTGGCCGGCCAGGTAGTGCTGGCCGATGGGCAATCGGCCGAGCAGGTGTCGGTGCGGGTGAAGGGCACCGAGCGCGGCACTACCGTGGGTGCCGACGGCCGTTTCCGGGTGCAGGCGCCGGCTGGCTGGCAGACCCTGACGGTGAGCAGCCTGGGCTACCAGCCTTTGCTGCTGAGCGTCGAAATCAAGGCCCACGAAACCACCACGCTACCCCCGCTCACGCTGACCCGCGGCGAGCAGCAATTGACCGAAGTAACCGTGACCGGCGCGCGCAGCCTGAATCAGCGCCCGCTGGGCGTGGGCAAGCTCCTGGTGGCCCCGCTCGATTTGCCCCAGAGCACGCTCAGCGTGGAGCGCGCCGTGCTGGAGCAGCAGCAGGCCCTGCGCCTGAGCGATGTGCTGGTGAACACCAGCGGCGTGTACGTGATGGGCGCCACCGGCGGCACCCAGGAAGAAATTGCCTCCCGCGGGTTCGCCTACGGCTCGAACAACACCTTTAAAAACGGTGTCCGCTTTAATAATGGCGTGATGCCCGAGATTAGCTCGCTGGAGCGCATGGAGGTGCTCAAGGGCAGCGCGGCCATCCTCTACGGCAACGTGGCCGCCGGCGGCGTGCTGAACCTAGTGACCAAGAAGCCGCAGTTTGAGCGCGGCGGCTCGGTAGGGCTGCGCGTGGGCAGCTTTGGCTTTGTCAAGCCGCAGTTTGATGTGTACGGCGCCGTGGGCCGGAGCAACAAGGCCGCCTTTCGCCTCAACGGTACCTGGGAGCGCAGCGACTCCTACCGCGACGAGGTGAAATCGAGCCGGGTGTACGTCAGCCCTTCGGTGCTGCTGCGCCTGAGCGCTAAAACCGACCTGCTGCTCGAAGGCGACTACCTGCGCGACGAGCGCACGCCCGACTTCGGCGTGGGCGCCATCGACTACCGGATTCTGGACTCGCGCTCGCGCTTTCTGAACACATCGGACGCGAAGTACCAGACCACCCAGACCAGCGCCACGGCCACGCTCAGCACCCGGCTCGCCGCGGCCTCGCAGCTGCGCGCGGTGGGCGCAGTACAGAGCTACCCCAACGAGCTGCGCAGCGCCCCCCGCCCCGGGGCCACCCGCCTCACGACCGGCCCCAGCAACGGCACCACGACCCGCAGCTTGCAGCGCACCAAAACCGGCGAAAACTATTTCCTGGCCCAGCTCGACCTGACCGGCACGTTCCGCACCGGTCCGGTGGGCCACACCCTGCTGCTGGGCGCCGACGCCGACCAGTACCAGACCAACGCTCTGACCTACGGCAGCCAGGCCTACGACATCATCAACCTGCTCGACCCCAACAAGGTGATAGCCCAGCCCACGGTGCGCGTGAGCAACTACGAGGCGCTGCGCTACGGCTCCCGCACGCTGGGCAGCACCCGCCGCGCCGGCTTCTACGCCCAGGACCTCATCAGTTTGCTCGATAATGTGAAGCTGCTGGCCGGCCTGCGCTGGAGCTACCAGGAAACGCCCAGCGACGTGTACACCTACGCCCCACTCACCGGCACCGCCCCGCAGACCATCACGGTGAAGCAGAACCGCCGCTACGACCAGGCGTTTTCGCCCCGCCTGGGCCTGGTGTATCAGCCGCTGAAAACTACCGCCCTGTTTGCGTCTTACTCGAACTCCTTTGTGCCCCAGAGCAACACGGCCCTGGGCCTCGACAACCAGCCGCTGCCGCCCTCCGTCATCGACCAGTACGAGGTGGGCCTCAAGAACGACCTGTTCAGGGGCCTGCTCTCGGCCAACGTCACGGCCTACCACATCGTGAACAGCAACCAGATTCAGGCCGTGCTGCCCGACGACCCGCGCCGGACCAGCATCACGCCCCCCAACGCCCAGGAGTTGGCCGGCGAAGTCACCAGCCGGGGCGTGGAAGTCGACGTGCAGAGCCGCCCCCTGCTGGGCGGCGCCTCCCTCATCACCGGCTACAGCTACAACCACACGGCTTACACCAACAGCAACGTTTTCCTGCCCGGCAGCCGCCTGCGCTACAACCCCGCTCACACCGCCAACCTGAGCTTGTTCTACAATTTCAGCCAGGTCTTCGGCCGCCGCCCCCTGCTGCGCGGCCTGAGCGCGGGCATCACCTCGTTCTACGTCGGCGACCGGCTGGCCGGCCGCAACCCGCGCAAGGTGAACCCGGCCACCAACAAGCCCTGGACCGACGCCCAAGGCAACCCCGCGGCCGACCCCAACAAGTACATTGCCGTGCCCAACTACTTCCTCTTCGACGCCTCGCTGGGCTACAGCTACGAGCGGTTTTCGCTGCGCCTGAAGATGGCCAACCTGCTCAACGAGCTCAGCTACAACATCCACGACGACAACAGCATCAACCCCATTGCCCCGCGCAACTT
>CAXUEM010000370.1:0-1422 GCA_964249885.1 uncultured Hymenobacter sp.
CACATCGACCACGTGTTGGGCAACGCCTTTGTGCTCAGAGCTTTTCCCGGCACGCCGTTTCTGCTGCACCCGGCCGACCTGCCCACGCTGCGCGCCGTGCCTACCTACGCCGGCCCCTACGGCTTCGCGGCCTACGAGCCGGCCGAGCCCACCGGCGCGCTGGCGGCCGGGCAGCCCGTGCAGGTTGGCCAAACCGAGCTGGAAGTGCGCTTCACGCCCGGCCACGCGCCCGGCCACGTAGTATTTTACCACGCCGGCAGCCGGCAGGTAATCGGCGGCGACGTGCTGTTTCAGGGCAGCATCGGCCGAACTGATTTGCCTGGCGGCGACCACGCCACTTTGCTGCGCAGCATCGAGACAGAACTGCTGACATTGCCCGACGACACCACCGTGTATCCCGGCCACGGCCCGAGCACAACCATCGGCGCCGAGCGGCGCAGCAACCCCTTTTTAAATTAAGATAAGGCAGCCATGCAAAAACTGCTTTTTTTCTTGCTGCTGCTGCTGCTGCCGGGCGCCAGCCTGCGGGCGCAGGCACCGCTGGTCAGCGGGCGAGTGCTGGACCGGCAAACTGGCCAGCCGATTTCCTACGCCAGCGTGGCCCTGCTGGGCACGAGCCAGGGCACCACCTGCAACGCGGAAGGCGATTTTAGCTTGCGGGTGGGCAGCCTGCCGGCCCGGCTGATTTTCGGGCAGCTCGGCTACCGCCGCGACACGGTGGCCGTGGCCCAGGCCGGGGCGCTGCCGCCTGTCCGGCTGGCTTCGGCACCGGTGCAGCTGCCCGATGTGCGGGTGGAAAACTATGCCGCTACCCTGCTGGCCCGGGCTTACGAGCAAATTCAGCGCAGCCGCCCGCAAACCAATTACGGCCAAGCCTTTTACCGGCAGACGACGCGCAACGACGGCAAGCCCACCGAGCTGCTGGAGGCAGTGTGGGACGTGAAAACCACGAGCGCCGGCCTGAGCGGCATGCGCCTGGCGCAGGGCCGCTACGCCAAAGCAGGCAGCTCCTTTATGGACTTCACCAATTTCAGCGAGCTGACCCGGACGGCCGGCGGCATTTGTGGTCTCGACGCGGCCGACACGACCACGCGCCGGCCGGTGGTGCGCCCCGGGGCAGGGCGCTACTATGCGCTGCGGCTGGCGGGCGTGACCGAAAGCAACGGCCGCAGCGTGGCCGAGATAGCCTTCCAGAACTTACCCGGTAACGACCGTCCGGCTACCGGCAGCGTGTACATCGCCCTGGACAACTACCAGGTGCTGCGCGCCCGCGTCAGCCGGCCGCTTTATTTGAGCACCGGCAGCCTGAAAAATCGAAAGTTCGACTTTGAAAAGATAATGGTCGAGAGCTACATCGCGCAGGTGGAAATTGACTTCAAGCCGACCGGCGCGGCGATGACACCGCGCCTGATACAAGTCAGC
>CAXUEM010000370.1:1432-3615 GCA_964249885.1 uncultured Hymenobacter sp.
GATGAAGTTGCCCCGGCAGGATGCTCGGACGGTGGAGGCCAGCAGCTTCGCGTGTTTCTACGACGAAACCCAGTTGCCTACCGGCCTGCCCTACGTCAGTCCCGAAAAACCCTCACAGGACTTAGCCGACATCCGCCGCAAACCCTACGACCCCGCCTTCTGGCGCGACAACCCCGTAGTAACACGCACCCCGCTGGAAGAGGAGGTAATTCGTTCCTTTGAACAGGAAAAGGCATTCGGCACGATGATTTCGCCGCAGCAGAAATAGCCCCTGCTGGCTGACCTCAAGTGCTCGCGCGTGGCTTATTGCTCATTGCTAATTGTCCATTACTGATACTGATTGAAAAAGCACCTGCCCAACGCCATTACCTGCCTGAACCTGCTCTGCGGCTGCCTGGCGCTGACCTTTATTCTGGGCAGCGGGGCGGAGCCGGCGGCGCGGCTGCGCGGGCTGGAAATCGGCGCGTACCTGGTGGCGCTGGCCGCGCTGGCCGACTTTGCCGACGGGCTGGTGGCGCGGGCGCTGCGCGTGTCGTCGGCCATCGGCAAAGACCTGGACTCGCTGGCTGACATGGTCTCCTTCGGGGTGGTGCCAGGCGCTATTTTGATGCAGCTGCTGGGCTTGGTGGGGCAGGCGCAGGAAGCGGCCGGTGCTGGCCAGCAGGGGGTGTGGCAGTGGCTGCCGGCGTTTGGCTTTCTGGTGTCGGTGTTTTCGGCGCTGCGGCTGGCCAAATTCAACAACGACACCCGGCAGAGCGACTCCTTTATTGGCCTGCCCACGCCGGCCTGTACGCTGGTGGTGGCCTCGCTGCCCCTGATTCTGACCAACGACCAGTTTGGGCTTAGTCCGGTGCTACTCTCGCCTGCGCTGCTGCTGGGCCTGACGGTGCTGCTGGCGGGCCTGCTGGTGGCCGAGCTGCCACTGTTTGCTCTGAAATTCAAGAGCTTCGGCGGGGCCGGCAATCAGCGGCGTTTTTTGTTTATGGCCCTGAGCGCGGGGCTGCTTTTACTTTTACGGGCGGCAGCGGTGCCGCTGGTGGTGCTGCTCTACGTGCTACTGTCGGTGCCCCGGCGGCGGGCCCGGCAGGAAGCCCGCTAGCCTGCCGTCGGTTTTTGTCTGGTCGAATGACAATATTTGTTTCGGCGCGCAGTTCATACGCCGCGGGGTGAACCGCTGCCGGGCGCACCGTGTTGCACGAGCCCGCCCGGCCGGGTCCGCTTACTGCCTGTTTATTTTGCTTGTGCCTATGCGCTATCTTACCCTCTGGCTGGCTTTTACGAGCTTATTGCTGCTAACGGGGGCAGGCGCCGCCCGGGCTCAGAGCGGCACCCAGACTGCCCGCGCCAGCATTCGCTGGGGCGGCCACGCCGAGGTAAGCAGCCGCAGCGGCGTCCGCCACCAGGTTCCGACGTTTGCCACCGCCCACCACGGCCCCGACGAGCAGATTGGCACGTTTTCGCTGCGTCTGGACGGCTACGTGAGCAGCGGCGAGCTGCGCAATGCCGTATACCAGCCCTTCAGCCCCGCCGATGCCCGCCTGCTGGACCTGAGCCGGCTGTCTACCGGCCTCAATCCCGTGCTGCGTCAGGGCGTGGCCGCCAAGCAGGCCGTCACTTACCTGCTGCTGCAGCCCGCGCGGCGCAACCCGCAGTCGGGGCAGGCCGAGCAGCTGGTGGCCTTCGACTACGTGTACACCACCGGCGAGGCCGCGGCACCGCGCAATAGCCGGCCAGCCCTGCGCAACGGAGGCCAGGCCGCGGCCCACAGCTACGCGCCGGCCTCGACACTGGCCTCGGGAGAGTGGTACAAGATTGGCGTGCCCGCCAGCGGGGTGTACCGGCTCGACCGGGCCACGCTCAGCAAGCTGGGCCTGAACCCGGCCAGCCTCGACCCGCGCCGCCTGCAGCTGTATGGCAATGCCACCGGCCTGCTGCCCCAGCCCAACGCCGCCTACCGCCCCGACGACCTCGTGCAGAACGCCGTGCAGCTGGTGGGCGACAACGGCAACGCCAGCTTCGATGAGAGCGAATATCTGCTCTTCTACGCCCGCGGCCCCCACACCTGGGAAGCGCGCGGGGCTCGGTTTCAGCACATTCACAACATCTATTCCGACACGGCCTACTACTTCCTGACCGTGGGGGCCGGAGCCGGCCGCCGGGTAGGACCCGCGCCGGCCCCAGTC
>CAXUEM010000371.1:0-3602 GCA_964249885.1 uncultured Hymenobacter sp.
TGCGCCGCAAAACAGTTCGCCCGCTCCAACGCGCCGCAAACCGACTTAAAACTTATAGGCCACGCTGCCCACGAAGCTGCGCAGCTTCTGGGCGTTCATGGTGGTGTAGCCTATCCAGTAACGCTCATTGGTGAAGTTGTCGACCTTGGCCGAGGCGCGAAATTTCGGCTGGTCGTAGAAGATGGAGGCGTTGAGCACCGTGTAGGCGGGCAGGACGAAGACGCTGGCCGTGGTGTTCTGAATGCGGTTGTCGCTGGCGTAATTGCCGCCCAGGCCCAGGCCCAGGCCGCGCAGGGCCGTGGCCGGCAGGCGGTAGCTCAGCCAGAGGTTGGCCAGGTAGGGCGACGAGGCCGTGGCCGGCCGCCGGCCCGTGTCGAGGGCACTGCTGCGCTCCAGGCGCGAGTCGTTGTAGCTGAATCCCGCTACGGCGTTGAAACCGGCAAACGGGTTGGCTACGATATCGACTTCTACGCCCCGGCTGCGCTGGCTGCCGTCCTGGGTTTGGGCGAACTTGGCGGCGGCTTCCGGGCGCGGGTCGGTGCGCAGCAGGTGGCGCACCCGGATGTCGTAGTAGCTAAGCGTGGCCGTGAGCCGGCCGGCCAGCGCGTCGAGCTTCACGCCGCCCTCCCATTGGCCGGCCTGCTCCAGCCGGGCCACGCGCTGGGTGGTGCTGTCGGGGCGGGCCAGCACGTCGTAGGCCCGGTAGGCGCCGCGGTTGCTGAAGCTGTTCTGGTAGTTGGCAAACAGCGACACCTGGTCTTTGAGGGGCTGAAACACCAGCCCGAACTTCGGCGAAAGCGCCGTTTGGCGGTAGGCCGGCACCTCGCCGCCCACCCGGCCGCCCTGGTTTTCGAAGCGGTCCAGGCGCAGGGCGGCCAGCACACTCAGCCGCTCGGTCAGGTTCAGCACGTCGGAGGCAAACGCGCTGTAAGTGTTGCTCTTCGTCGTGATGGGGTAGGTGAAGTCGGGCGCCTTGGCGGCGTAGCGCGCGGCCAGGCTGGCGCCGCTGAAGCCGCCATAATCGAAGCCCGGCCGGTTGAGCGGCACCACGTCGAGCTGGCTGCCGAAGAAATTCTGGTCGGCGTCCACGCGCAGAAAGTCCAGGCCCAGCACCACGCGGTTGCGCCGGCCGGCCACCGCAAAATCGCCGTTGAAAAGCTGCTGCACCTCGTACACCTGCCGGCGGCTGTCGCGGGTCGACTGGTCGGCGCGGGCCAGGAAGTTGGCGCCCGGCGCGGCGGCGGGGTTGCCGGTGGCCACGGCGTCGGGCACCAGGTAGAAGTAGGGCCCGAACCCGTCGGAGTAGCTGCGGCTGGCCGAGAAGTTGGTCGAGGAGGTGAAGGCCGGCGAAATCCGGTAGTTCACCTGCCCGAAGAAGTTGGTGCTGCGCGAGGTCTGCTGGAGCCCGTTGCCCAAGTAGGACTGGCGGTAGTCGAGCGGCAGCTCGTCGGCCCGCGCGGCGCCAAGCTGGGCGGCCGGGTAGTAAAAGAAAATCAACTGCCGGCCCACGTTGCGGCCCCGCGCCAGCTCGGCATCGAGGCTGATGCTCAGGCGCTCGGTGGGTTGAAACGAGAGGCTGGGCGCCAGGGCCAGGCTGCGGGTGAAGCCGCCGCCGTCCTGGAAGCTGTCCTCGTACTGGTAGGCCGTGTTGAGGCGGAAGGCCAGGGTTTTGGCCGGGTTGAGCGGCGTGTTCACGTCGGCGCTCACCCGGTGCAGGCCGTAGCTGCCGGCCGCCACCGCCACTTCGCCGCCGAAGCTGTCGTAGGGCTTCTTGGTGACGCGGTTGATGAGCCCGCCGTAGGAGGTGAGGGCGCTGCCGAACAAGGTCGCCGAGGGGCCCTTGATGATTTCGACTTTCTCCAGGTTCACCGCGTCCACGTCGGCGCTCACGCTGCCGGCCAGGCCGTTGCGCAGCTGGCTCTGCACGATGTAGCCGCGGGTGTTGTAATAGCTGCCGCCGTCGCCGGCCCGGCCGGTGGCCTCCCACATCTTCTGCACGCCGGGCGCGTTGCGCAGGGCCTCGTCCACCGAAAACACCAGCTGCTCGGTCAGCAGCTCCTTGCCCACGGTGGCGTACACCTGCGGGTTTTCCAGGTTTTGCAGCGGCATTTTGGCCGCGTAGTCCGACTGCTTGCGGGCAAACCGGTTGAGGCGGGCGCCGCTCACCACCACCTCGCGCAGCTCCTGGGCGCTCTCGACCAGCGTAAAGTCCACCGTCGCGCGCTGGCCGGCCATCACGGTCACGGTCTGCTCGGCCGACTTGAGGCCCACGGCCGACACCACCAGCGTGTAGGTGCCCTCGCGCAGCCGGCCGAGGCTGTATGTAGTTGCCCCGGCTGTCGGTGATGGTGCCCAGGGACAAGCCCTTCACGCCCACCGTCACGGCCTCGGCTGCGCTGCCGTCAGAGGTGGTGACGCGCCCCTGAAGGACGGCGGTTTGCTGGGCCTGGGCCGTCAGCACGGAAGCGGTGAGGCCGGCGGCCAGCCCAGCGAATCTACGGTAACTCATGTCTGCTTATTTATACTCTGTCTAAACAGCCGCAAAGGAACGACAAAATTCCTTGTTTAGAAAGATTATAAATAAGAGGATGATGCAATTCATTTTCTTCTCTAGTGACTGAGCAGGGCATAGCTTGAAAAACTACGCGCAGCAAAACAGGCGCGGCCGGTTGCTTCTGCCTACCCCCCCAGGCTGTTACCGCACCAGCGTCACCTTCACTTTTTTGCCCTTCACCTTGGCGTTGCGCATGTTTTGCAGCACCATTTCGACCTGGCCCTCGGGCACGGCCACGAAGCTGTAGTAGTCAAATACCTCGATGCGGCCCACCATTTCGCGCTCCAGCCCGCCCACGCTCACGAAAGCGCCCACCAGGTCGTGGCGGCTGATTTTCTCGCTCTTGCCGCCCGATACGTGCAGCGTGACGGTACTCGGGCGCGGGGCTTTGGGGCCAGCAGGGGGTAGGGAAGGCGGGCGCAGGGCGGCCCATTGCACGGGCGCGGCGGCGGGCCAGTTCTGGAGCTTGGCCTGCTCGGGCGCCGTCACGATGAGGTGGGCGGTGCCGGCGGCGCCGGCGCGGGCGGTGCGGCCGGCGCGGTGCTGAAACGGGTCGGCCTGCTCGGGCGCGTCGTATTGAATGACGGTGTCCAACTCGGTCACGTCGAGGCCGCGGGCGGCCACGTCGGTGGCTACCATGACAGTGGCCGAGCCGTTGCGCAGTTTGAGCATGGCCTTGTCGCGCTCGGCCTGCATCATTTTGCCGTGCAGGGCTTCGGCGGCCACGCCCCGGCCGCGCAGGAAGCGGGTCAATTCTTCTACCCGGTCGCGGGTGTTGGCGAAGACCAGGGCCTGGCCGGCGTCGGGCTGGCTGAGCAGGTGAAACAAGGCGGCCGGCTTCTGGTCGGCGGCGGCCACCACGTGGCCGCGCAGCGTGAGCGAGGCGGGCAGGGTGCTGGCCTCACTGCCGCCGGCGTTCATCACGCGGGGCCGTGTCAGGTTGGCACGCACGAGCTGCAAGACCTTTTCGGGCATGGTGGCCGAGAAAAGCAGCGTCTGCCGCCGCCGCGGCAGCCGGCTGATGATGGTGACCATTTCCTCCTGAAAG
>CAXUEM010000372.1:0-3600 GCA_964249885.1 uncultured Hymenobacter sp.
GCCTGCTGGTGGTAGCGCGTCAGGTGCGGGCCCAGCGGCGCCGCCGACTCGGGCTGGCCCCGGGCCGGGCCGGCCAGCAAAGCCAGCAGGGGCAGCAGCGCAAAGGGCCGGGGGCGGGGCAAAAGGGCAGGCAGCATACGCGGTCCACGTAAGTTCATGAGCAGAATTTGGGGAGGGCTCCTAACGTAACTCGGGCACTATTGCCAGAAGGCCGGGCGCACGTTCGTGCCCTGGAGGCGGCAGTCGGCGCAGGAAGCGGGCGCCGTGGTATAATAGAGGACAGTTTTGCCGTCGGGCGTAGATATGCGGTTGATGAGCAGCTGCTGCGTGCTTGCCACATTGCCCGGCAGTACCGAATCCAGCGGAATGGCGTTGCACGCTTCGTAGCCGGTTTCGGGGCGAGTGGCCGGCAGGTCGATGCCGGGCTGGATGAAGATGCGCTTTTCATCTACCGACGCGGCCCCGACGTAGCCAATCACGGTTTCAGCGGCATCCTGCCGGGCGTGCACGTTGCCGGTCAGTTGCGTGGGCAGCGGGTCGAAGAGCGTGCCTATGCTTTCCGTATTCTTTTTCAACTTCTCCCAGTAGGCATATTCCTCGGCCGTCTGGGCATACTGCCGCACCAGGATGCTATACTTGATGCGCAGCTTAGATGATTTGGTGGGCACCAGCGCCAGCGGGTAGTCGGTAATGACATCCTGGCTCAGCTTCTCGCTCGTGCCGGTGTAAATACTGGTCGAACTGCTGGACTTCCAGCAGGTGTAGATACTCTCCCGCCGCGGGATTACTTCGCCGTCTTTGTACTCCCAGATAGAAGCGTGGGGCGTATGAATTTCCCAGGTTTCCTCGAACGTCCAGCGGTAGTAGCGGCTCTGGCCGGTGGGGTCGCCGGTGCGCACCAGCAGTTGCACGCCGGTAGGCCCGAGCGCATACTTTATCTGCTCGATGGGCGGCGTCCGCTTGGCCGCCACCAGGTCTGACTCGTACTCGCGGCCCCTCCCGGTGCGCAGCCGCAGCCGGTAGCGCCGCGCCGTATTCAGGCTCAGGGCCGCCGAGACGTAGGTGCCCGCCGTCTGCTCGCGCAGCTCGTAGCGAGTGCCAGCCTCGTCTTCGATGGCCACGCTGGCGCCGCCTTCCAGCAGGGGGGCGGCCGTGTCGCTCAGGTTCTGGGTGCGCGAGAGCCGGATGGTCGTCACGCCGGACAGATTGATGAAGCCATCGACCACCAAAAAGGTGTTGGGGGCGTTGATAACCGCGGGCTCAAACGGGTCCACGCAGCCGCTCAGGCCCGGCGCGAGCAACAGGCTCAGGCGCAGCAGCTTGCCGGCACATTTTTTTAGAGGCAGCATAATTAGATAGCGAAAAGTTAGAACCGGAAATTATAGGTAACGGTCGGAATCGGCTGGCCGAAAATCGAGAGCTGGTAGCCCTTAATCTGCCCGTTTACCGACTTGAAGTAAACCGAGTACGGGTTGCGGCGGCCGGTGAGGTTGAACACGGCCAGCGTCCAGGAGCTGTGGGCCAGCTTGCGCACCTTGTGGTTGCCCTCGATGTTGAGCGCGAAATCCAGCCGGTAGTAGTCGGGCACCCGGAAGGCGTTGCGGTCGGAGTAGTACACCCGCGGCGCGCCGCCGAGCGTGTACTTGGCCAGCGGCAGCGTGATGGGCCGGCCGGTGCTGTAGTTGAAGTTGAGCGAGGTGCTGAAGCGGTGGCTGAAGCGGTAGTTGCTAGCCATGTTCACCTCGTGGGGCTTGTCGAAGTTGCTGGGGTAGTACTCACCCCCGTTGATGCGCTCCGAGGGCGTGCCGGGGTTCACCCGCACCAAGGAGCGGGCGTAGGTGTAGTTCAGCCAGCCATTGACTTTGCCCGTGGTTTTGCGCACCGACACTTCCACGCCGTAGGCCTTGCCCTCGGCGTTCACGAGGTCGGTTTCAATCTGGCGGTTGAGCAGCAGCACGGCGCCGCTCTTGTAGTCGACGAAGTCGCGCAGGTCCTTGTAGTAGGTTTCCACCGACGTTTCGATGGTGTTGTTGCGGAAGTTGCGGTAGTAGCCCAGCGCCACCTGGTCGCCGATTTGCGGACGCACGTAGTTGTCGCTCAGCTTGTAGGTATCGGTCGGCGAGGCCGCGGCCGTGTTGGACAGCTGATGGATGTACTGCCGGGTGCGGTTGTAGCTGGCCTTCACCGACGAGTTTTCGCTCAGCGAATACTTCAGCGAGAGCCGGTATTCCGGGCCGTGGTAATTGGCCAGCGCGGCGCCGGCGCCGTAGCGCACCGTGTCGGTGGTGGTGCCGGGCGCGCGCGGCACATCGGGCGCGTACTGGTACACGTCGCGCGGCCCCAGCGACTGAAACAGCGAGTAGCGCAGCCCCACGTACACTGACAGCCGGGTTGTGAGGTCAATGCGGTCGGAGGCGTAGAGGGCGCTTTCCTGAGCCTGCTCGCGGGGCAGCGCATCGGCTACGATGAGCGACTCGCCGCCCAGCGGCGCCAGGCTGCCCGGCGAGACGCGGTAGCGAATCGTGCTGGCGCCGAAATCAATGGTGTGCTTGCTGCTGTGGTAGTAGTTGAAATCGGCCTGCAGGCCCAGCTGCGCGATGCCGAACGAAAGCACCGACGAGGCATCGCCCAGCTTCTCGCTCGCAATCCGGTACTTGTACTCACTGCCCGTGGCCGTAAGCGCGCCGTAGAGCCGGTTGCTGAACGTGTGCCGCCACTTCAGGCTGGCGTTGCGGTTCACGTACTCATACGACGTATCAGCGGCCAGCTTAAACTTGTCCTGGCTCAGGTAGCCGGTGGCGTAGAGCGTGTTTTTCTCGTTCAGCTCGTGGTTCACGTGGGCGCTTACATCATAGAATGAGGCCGCACTTTGGCGCAGGCTGCGGCTGGGAAGGCGCCGCAGCAGCCAGTCCGAATACGAGGTGCGCCCGCCGATAATGAACGCGCTTTTGTCTTTCACCAGCGGGCCCTCCAGCGTGAGGTGGCTCGTGAGCAGGCCAATGCCGCCGGTGCCGGCCAGCTTCTTCTTGTTGCCGTCGCGGGTTGTGATGTCAAGCACCGACGAGAGCCGCCCGCCGTAGCGCGCCGGAATGCCGCTCTTGTACAGCTCGATAGATTTGAGAATGTCGGGATTGAAAGCCGAAAAAAAGCCGAACAGGTGCGAGGGGTTGTACACCACCGCGTCGTTGAACAGAATCAGGTTTTGGTCGGTGCCGCCGCCGCGCACGCTGATGCCCGTGCTGCCCTCGCCGATGGACTTGACGCCCGGCAAGGTGAGCACCACTCGCACGATATCGGTTTCGCCGAAGGCCGTGGGCACCTGCCGCATGGTGCGGATGTCGAGCTTCTCGACGCCCATCTGGATGCTGGCCACGTTGCGGTCCTTTTCGGCTTCCACCAGCACTTCCTTGAGCACCGTGACGTCCTCTTCCACGTCCACGTCGAGCTTGCCGTTGGAGTTAATCACAATCCGGCGCTGGGTATTCTTGATGCCGATGCCGCGAATATTTAGCACGTGCGTGCCCACCGGCAGCGTGAGAGCATAGTACCCGAACTGGTCAGTGGAGGCGCCGATGGCGGGCGAGGTGATGTACACCGAGG
>CAXUEM010000373.1:0-1057 GCA_964249885.1 uncultured Hymenobacter sp.
TTCCTCGGCGGCGCCGGCGTGGGCGATTTAGCCGGCGGCCCGGTGGTGCCCATCGTCGATTATATTTATAACCAGCCGGCCGTCAGTTTTTTTCAAGCGGAACTCCGCCGCACGGCGGGCTTCATCGAGGAGTATTCGCGCCTGTGCGGCACGTACCCGTTTGCCCGAGAAAAGTACGGCCACAGCCTGGCTCCCATCGGCAACAGCAGCGGCATGGAGCACCAGACCATGACCACGCAGAACGACTTCGGCTTCAACCTGACGGCCCACGAGCTGTTTCACCAGTGGTTTGGCAACAACGTGACCTGCGCGGCCTGGACCGACATCTGGCTTAATGAAAGCTTTGCCTCCTACGGCGAATACCTCGCCCACCAGGCGTTTTCGCCCCCGGCCACGGCCCGCGCCTGGCTCGATGACACCCACAGCCGCGCCCTGACCCAGCGCAACGCCCAGGGCCTCACCGAGCCCCGCCCCGGGGGCAGCGTGCGCGTGCCCGACGCCGACACGACTAACGTGGGCCGCATTTTCAGCTCGGCGCTGAGCTACAAAAAGGGCGCGGCCGTGGTGCACATGCTGCGCTATTTGCTCGGCGACGACGAGAAGTTTTTCCGCGCCCTGCGCACCTACCAAACCACGCTGGCCGGCCGCAGCGCCCGCACCGCCGACCTGCAGCGCATCTTCGAAGCCGAAGCCGGCCGCTCGCTGGATTATTTCTTCCGGCAGTGGTACGCCGGCGAGGGTTTCCCGACGTTTGAGGTGCGCTGGAACCAGGTGGGCGACCAGCTCCTGCTCAGCACCACCGAAACCGCGAGCCTGCCCGCCGTCACGCCTTTCTTCGACACCGAGCTGGACTACAAAATCACGTTCAGCGACGGCAGCACCCGCACCGAGCGCCTGCGCCAAAGCCAGCCCCTGACCCAGGCCACGCGCCCCGTGGCGGGCACCGTCACGGCCATCGAAGTCGACCCCGACCAGTGGGTGCTGAACGGAACTGGCAGCGTGAGCCGCGATGCGAGCCTGCTGAGCGCCGGCCCCGGCCGGAAGCTAGCCCCGCTGG
>CAXUEM010000373.1:1067-3121 GCA_964249885.1 uncultured Hymenobacter sp.
CGCTGGTGCTGGCGCCCAACCCCGCCCACGACTTCCTGCTGATTCAAGACCTGCCGGCCGCCCGCGCCACCGCCGAGGTGCTCGATGCCCTGGGCCGGGTGGTGCGGCGCCAGGCCGTGACGGCCGCCGACCCCCGGCTGGCTACCAACTCGCTGGCGCCCGGCCTCTACCTGCTGCGGCTCACCGACGCCGGGGGCAAGCCAGTGGGTCAGGGCCGGTTTGTGAAGGAATAACCGCGCCGCTAAAGCCGGGCGTACTGCCTGATTTTGGCGGCCGTGGCGGCATCGGCCTCGGGCTCGTCGAAGAGCTCGCGCAGTAGCTCCTCGAAGGGGCGGGCCGCCGTGAAGCCGGGCGCCAGCACGGCGTTGGCGGCCACCCGGATAAAGGCGGGCTGCCCGTCCAGAGTCACCAGGTCGATGGTCAGCAGGCCGTAGCGCTGGTTGCAGTGGCCGGTCTGAGCGCAATCGGTGGCCAGGGGCTTGAAAAACTGCTTGAGCGTGTTTTCGGCGTGGGCGGCGCGGCGGTGCTGGCACTGGTCGGCGCAGGCGCGGCGGTAGCCCAGGGCCACAATTCGCTCGCCCAGCAGCTCAAACAGGTGCCGGAAATTGCCGGGCCCCATGCTGGGGTCGTAGAAAAACAGCGCCCCCTGCCGGCCGGCCTCCTGCAGCAGCTGCACCCGCAGGCCGCGCCGCCCGCCGGCGCCGCCCTTGCGCAGGTGGTAGGCCTTGTAGTAGGGCCCGAGCCAGTTGCGGTACACCTGCTCGGCTACCCAGGCCTGGTGCCGCCCCTGCTGGGTTGGCGTCAGGGCGTAGGGGCGCCAGGTGTCGGGCCGGGTGGCCGGGGCCGAAGCAAATAGCTGTTGAAGAAAGCGAAGCACCGCGGATGAGGTAAGGAAGCCTGAAAACTGCCCGCCGACGGAATAGTTTAGCCGGCCGGGTTCGGCGCCCCGGCAAACTTGCGGCCACTTCCAGTTGCAGGTTTGTCGGCCGGCGACGCGCAGGGACTGAAAAAAGAAAAGCCGCCCCGGAATCGGGTCGGCTTTTAATCAAGTAACTAATTAAGAACCAGTGCAGCGGGCGGCCCGGCCACTAGCGCACCCGCGTCCAGGTCTGCGACTTGCCGATAAGCGAAAAACCGATGTAGCCTTTGACTTCCATCTTGTTGGCGCTGTCCATCTTCATGTAGCAGGAATAGGTCTTGCCGCTTTCGGGGTCGTAGATTTTGCCATCGTCCCACTTATTATCCGAGTCGTACTTAAAGCCCTGCATAAAGACCATGCCCAGGCGGGGGCGGCTGCGCAGCTTGGGGTCGGGGTTCACGGTGTCGGTTTTGGGCTTGCCGGTGGCCGGGTCGTTGGGCACGGTCAGGCTCACGATTTTGCCGCAGAGCTTGTCGCCGCACTTGTAGATTTCGAACGTGGCCTTTTTCTCCGAGTTCGTCCACACGCCCAGCGGCGAGAGGGTTTGGGCCGCGGCCAGGTTGGTCAGAGCGGCCAGCAGCAGCGTCAGGCACAGGAGAAGGGGTTTTTTCATGAGTGGAAAGGTGATTGGGAAGGAAAAGATAAGACAAAAAAAAGGAGGCCGGCGGCGATACCGGCCGCCAGCAGGGGGTAGGCAAGTTTGCAGCCAGATTCGGGGCCCGGGCCGCGGCCGGCAAATGCCAGGTTTTTTAGCCAGTCCGCCGGAAAATAGAGGAGCTGAAAATCAGCTATCTGAGCCCGCTGGCAGGGTTTTACTCTTAAATTAAGCGCGGTCAGCTTGAACCTTCCCGGCTTGTATTAACTTTACCTCTCAGTGGTGAGTGCCACGACCCCGCTCAAGCAGCCCTAAGGTGCTGGGCCGCGCGACCGGGGGATGTCGAACTTAAAGAAAGGAGGTACAAAATGTCTAGTAGTCCCAACCAAATCCTGCCAAGCCTGGCCAATGTCGTACGCTTCACCGCAGTACGCGCCTAACAACAGGTTACGTGGGGCCGGCGGCCACAGCTGTCGTCTCACATTCGGCCAGGTCTTACCCTCGTAAGGTGGATGCCGAAGCTGGGGTACAGCTCCGGCA
>CAXUEM010000373.1:3168-3562 GCA_964249885.1 uncultured Hymenobacter sp.
CCCGGTCAGCCCAGTGTTCTTCGGTAGGTAAGCCGGCACGGGGCCTACCGGGCATCGCTGCGTTCAGGCCCCAGGAAGTATTATAAAGCAAGCCTGCCGCCCCTAGTAAGACTTAGGCCGCTGCCAGCAGGGGGTAGGGTGGAGTTTCAGCCGATAAATACCAGCCTTGCGCTATCGAACTGCGTCCGGCGGGGGCTTAGCGCGGGCGCGTAGGAGTGGGGCGCTTGGCTTTATTGCTGGTTGCGCGGGCTTTGGACCTGGCTTTCACGGCTGCTTTGGTGGCGCGCTTGGGGCCGGCTTTAGGGGCCGGACGGCGGGCAGCTGATTTTGGGGTAGCTGATTTTGGGGTAGCCTTCTTGCGAGCCGTCGGGGGCGCCTTGGCGGCGCCGACTTT
>CAXUEM010000374.1:0-3554 GCA_964249885.1 uncultured Hymenobacter sp.
CCGGCACCGCTGTCGCCCCAACTGCCGCACCCGCGGCCGCTACGGCTACCGCGCCGGCATTGGCTCCCGAAGCCGCGCTGGACTCGGCCGCCGGCCCGGTGCAGAGCCTGCAGCTCAAGAACAAGCACCTGACCATCCGCTTCTCCAGCCGCGGCGGCCGCATCACGGCCGTGCGCCTGAACGAGTACAAGACCTTCTTCGGCCAGCCGCTGGACTTGCTCGACGCCCAGAGCGCCCGGCTCGATACGCGCTTTCGCCTCACCACGGGCCAGACGGTCAACTTTGCCAACCTCAACTTCCAGCCCTCGGCCATTACGCCCGCCGACAAGGGCGGCCAGCGCCTGACGTTCACGGCGCCCGTGGCCGGCGGCACCATCGAGCAGACCTACACCCTGCCGGCCGATTCCTACGAGGTAAGCTACAACCTCCGGCTCAATGGCTTGCAGAACAGCGTGGCCCAGGAGCCCCTCACCTTCACCTTCCAGGACCGGGTGCGCCAGACCGAGCAGGACCGCGTCCAGAACCAGAACCAGTCGACCATCAACCACCACACGGCCTCGGGCAAGAACGACGCCCTGGGCGAAGTGAGCGAAACCCCCGAAGAAAAGACGGTGGCCGAGCCCCTGGTCTGGGCGGCCCACAAGCACGGCTTCTTCGTGGCCGGCTTCATCGCCGACTCGCAGCCCTTCGCGCGGGGCGAGTTCAACGCCGCCGCCCGGCTCACCGACAAGGCCTTCATCAAGGCCATGAACTCGACGCTGGCCCTGCCCGTGGCCGATGTGACCAGCCCAGCAGGGGGTAACTACCGCTTCTTTTTTGGCCCGAACCAGTTCAACCTGCTAAAGGAAGTAGCGCCGGAATTCGACCGCAACGTGGTGCTGGGCTGGGGACCCTTCCGGCTGGTCAATCGGTACGTTGTTATTCCAGTTTTTCACTTTCTGGAAAAATACATGAGCAACTATGGCTGGATTATCGCTCTGCTCGTGGTGCTCATCAAGCTCGTAACGTGGCCCCTGACGTACAAATCCTACGAAAGCCAGGCCCGCATGAAGGTGCTCAAGCCCGAGATTGATGCCCTGAAAGCCAAAATCGGTGACGACGACCCGACCAAGCTGCAGCAGGAAACCATGAAGCTCTACTCCACCTTCGGGGTGAGCCCGCTCGGCGGCTGCCTGCCCACGCTGCTCACGATTCCCATCCTGTTCGCCCTGTTCCAGTTCTTCCCCAACGCCATCGAACTGCGTCAAGAAAGCTTTTTGTGGGCCAAGGACCTGAGCTCCTACGACGTATTCGCCAAGCTGCCCTTCGCCATCAAATGGTACGGCGACCACGTGAGCATGTTTACCATCCTGATGACCGTCTCGACCCTGCTCATGACCTACCAGAGCAACCAGACGAACACCCAGATGCAGGGCCCGATGAAGTTCTACAGCTACCTGATGCCCATCATCTTCCTGTTTGTGCTGAACTCCTTCGCCGCCGGCCTGACCTGGTACTACTTCGTGAGCAACGTGGTCACGCTGGCCCAGCAGGCCATCCAGAAAGGCCTCGTGGATGAAAATAAAATCCGCGTGCAGCTCGAAGCGAACAAGGTTAAAAACAAAGACAAAAAGCCCTCCGGCTTCCAGGCCCGCATCGCCGAGGCCATGAAAAATGCCCAGGAGCGGGAGGCGCAGGCGAAGAAGAAGAGTTAGGCTTTAGTCGCCCTGCGCGGGCGCCTCACCCCCCGCCCCCCTCTCCGCGGGAGAGGGGGAGCCAGACGAATTGAGCGAATGCCGTTTAGTTAAAAACGCCCACTACACCCATGTAGCGGGCGTTTTTGCTTTTGCCCATCGGCGGAAGGCCCACGCTGCCGTGGCTCCCCCTCTCCCGCGGAGAGGGGGCCGGGGGGTGAGGCGCCCGCGCAGGGTGCAGCTACTCCTTCCGCACCCGCTCCAGCAGCAGCTGATTCATCGGGTTGGGCGTCAGCCCGCGCACGTTGTTCTGCGTGAGCCGCACCACCTCATCGTAGTACAGCGCCACCACCGGCGACTCCCGCACCACGATTCGGTCCATGGCCTGATACAAAGCAAACCGTTTGGCGGCATCCTGCTCCCGCCGCGCCAGCTCATAGAGCCGGTCGTATTCCGGGCTTTTGAAGTGGGTTTTGTTCGGGCCGGCCGGGGCAAAGTTGGGGCTGTAAAACAGGCTGAGGTAGTTCTCGGCGTCGGGGTAGTCGCCGAGCCAGCTTTTGGTGAAAAAGGCGGTGCGGCCGTTGTCCACGATTTCCTGCTGGGCCGCCGACTGGTTCACGTCAATCTGCACCTGCACGCCCACTTCGGCCCATTTTTTCTGCATGTACTCGCACACTTCCTTGCGTTCCTGCACGGTGCTCAGGCGCAGGCGCAGCGGGCGGCGCGGACCGTAGCCCGCCGCGGCCAGCAGGGTGCGGGCCCGAGCGGGGTCATGCGTGTAGCCCGGCACCTGCTGCTCGCTGAACGAGGGCAGCGCGGCGGGCACAAAACCCGAGTTGCCGGGCCGGCCCACGTGGTTGAGCACGTAGGCCAGCAGCTCGGGCCGGTCGAGGGCGTAGTTCAGGGCCTGGCGCACGCGGCGGTCGCGCAGGCGGCGGCCCTGCTCGGCCTGCGGCCCGGTTAGGTTCGCGGAGTCGAGCTGAAAGCCCAGGTATTCAGTGTTCAGGTAGGGCACTTTTTGCACCTGGAAGCGGCCCCGGAAATCGTCACGCACGGTGCCGTCGGGGTTGAGAATCAGGTCCCGCGAGCCTTCACGGATGCCCGAGAGAAAATCCAGCCTGCCCTGCTGGAAGGTCAGAAACTCGGTTTTGCGGTCCTGGATGAAGCTGATTTGCACCGCATCCAGATACGGCAAGCGCACCCCCTGCTGGTCGCGCCGCCAGTAGCAGGGGTTGCGGTGGTAGAGTATCACGTTGCCCTCGTCCCAGAGCCGGAACCGAAACGGCCCCGTGCCCACCGGATGCTCCCGAAAGTCCTTGCCGTAGCGGAGCACCGCCTCGCGCGGCACCACAAAGGCATAGGGCATGGTGAGGATGCCCAGAAACGGAATGAACGGCTGCTGCAGGTGAATGCGCAGCGTCGAGTCGTTCACGGCCACGAAGCAGGTGTCGCTGGGTTCGCCCTGGCTGTTTTCCAGCACCTTGCCCCGGAAAATCCAGCCGCCCGGCGAGGCCGTCTTGCTATCCAGCAGCCGCCGGAAGCTGTACACGAAATCCTGCGCCACCACCGCCCGGCTGCCCCCCTGCTGGCCGCCGAAAACCTCCTTATTTTCATGAAACCGCACGCCCTTGCGCAGCCAGAAGGTGTACGTCTTGCCATCGGGCGAAATAGCGTAGCGCCGGGCCAGGGCGGGCGCCGGCTGCAGGGCGCTGTCCAGTTCCAGCAGGCCATTGTACAGCTGCGCCACGGCCCAGGAGTTGGCCTGGTTGCGGGCAAAAGCCGGGTCGAGCGAGGTCAGGGCCTCGGGCTGGTTGTAGCGAAACACCCGGCGCTGCTCGGCGGCCGGGCGGGCGGCGTCGTGGCAGTTGGTCAGGGCCAGCA